>JANMON010000319.1:0-19654 GCA_031369265.1 Gemmatimonadaceae bacterium
CGGTGTGGTGACCATGTCGTGCATCGCGACCAGCTGCTTGAGCGACGGGATCTTCACCCAGTCGTGATTGCGGATGCTGGTGCGCGACGGCTGCGTGCAGAGCACCAGTGCGTGCGGCAACGCGCCGTGGATCAGGCCATACGTGACGCCGGAATAGCTGGGATGCAGCAGGCTCCCCTGCCCCTCCACCAGCACGATGTCCGCGTCCTCCGCCGACTCCAGCACCAGACGCTCGGCGGCACCGGCGATGAAGTCACCCACCACCGCATCCACCGCGATGCCCTTGCCGTCGATGAAGATGCCGGTCTGTCCGGTGCCGGCGAATGCGACGCGGACACCGCGCGCGCGGAGCGCATCACGCACCGCCAGCTGGGTGGTCATCTTCCCGATGTTGCAGTCACTGCCGACCGTCAGCACCACGGTCGCCTTCACGGTACGCACTCGGCCCGTCGCAACGGGGAGATCGGCAGGTGGCCGGCGCACGTCGTTGATCACGACGTTGTGGGTGCGTGCGAGTTCGGCGAACTCGGGATCGTCGCCGATGAACACGTGCAGGCCGCTCCAGACCTGCAGCCCGGCCTCGATGGCCTCCCGAATGATCGGCCGCCACTCTGCGGGTAACTGCCCGCCGGCCGGCGCGATGCCGATCAGCAGGATGTTCGGATCGAGCGCCATCCCCGCTGCCACCGACCCCACGACTGGAATCGCGCCGCCGAAGTCCAGCACGTCCTGCACTGTCTTGCCGGCGTTGACGCTGTCCAGCACACCCACCACCTGCTCGGGCGTGAAGCGGATGCAGCCGTTGGCGGTCTTGGAGGTGTTCGGGCCGAACGAAGCATCGGCCAGGATCAGGTAGCGCGGCGTGAGAGACATGCGCCAACGTTAGCCGCGATCGATGGGCATGCCAAACGCACACCTATCGGCGCCGTTTCCGCGACCACCGCAACAGCAACAGCGAATCACAGAACAGAACTGCCGCAGAAGGGAACGGCCGCGGAAGTGCACTCCATGATGGCGCTTCTGCGGCTGTCCCGTTCTAAGATCTGCTGTAGTTCCTGTCGCTGCTGTCGCCGTCAGCCCAGCACGACCCGCTCGGCCATCGCGATCAGGTCGGGATGTTTGCCCGCCGGCATGCTGACACCACCCTGCGGCGCCGGCACGCGCAGCACCATCAGGCGGTCCACTGGCAGCGGTCGGTCGGCGGCGCCCTGGTAGATGCGGTTCACCAGCACGCGGCGCACGATCACCGTCAGCACCACCAGCAGCGGCACCGCCACCACCAGCCCCACGGGGCCCAGCAGCTGGCCGAAGATCAGCACCGACATGATGCTCAGCACCGGCGGCAGCTTGACCTGGTTCTGCGTGATCAGCGGCAACACCAGGTTGCTTTCGATCAGGTGGATCACGGTGCCGAGGATGATCACGCTCACCACGCGCCACGGATCACCATCGCTGGCGAGCACGAAGAGTGCGGGCAGCACCGTGCTCACCAGCGTGCCGAAGAACGGCACGATCGCCACGGCGCCGGTGAAGATCCCGAACGTCAGCCAGTACGGCACGTCCAGCAGTGCCAGGCCGATCGCCGTCAGCACCGCCAGGATCATCATGCCGAGCAGCTGGCCGGTGATCCAGGCGCGCAGGTCACGCGCGATTTCGAGCAACACATCGCGCACCAGCTCACGCTGCGTAGGCGGGAAGAGCGCGATCAGCCACTCGCGGTAGTCGGCCGGCTTTCGCGCCAGGTAGAGTGACATCACCATCAGCGCAAAGCCGTCGATGGCGAGATGCAGCAGGCCGAACACCTTCGGCAGCAGCGTCTCGATCTGCGAGCTGGCCTGCTCGTAGAGCACCGTCAGCGCCTTGTGATCGTCGGTGGCGAGATAGGCCTTGAGCGGCGGGATGCGCTCACCGAGCCGCGCCAGCTGGGTCTCCAGCCCCGTGATGTAGCGAGGCAACTCGAGCGCCAGCGCGCGTGTCTGCTCGGCGAAGGGCGGCACCAGCAACGTCACCAGGCCCACCACCGAGCCGAGCGAAATGAGCACCGCCGCCAGCAGCGCGAACGCCGCCGGCATGCGCAGCCGTGACTCGAAGACGTCGGCCACCGCGCGCAGGAACAGTGACAGCAGCACTGCGATGAACAGCAGCAGGAAAATGTTTGCTGCCTTCACCACCAGCCAGATCAGCGCCCCGGTAATCAGCGTCGCGAACAACAGCGGCGCAAACCGCACCCGGGGCACCGACTTGGCCGTACTCACGACGACACGCTCACGAGGCCGCGGTGTCGTCGAGATGCTCGAAATCCGCCTCGGCGATGTCGGTTGACTCCGCCGCACCCTTCGGCAACTGCTTCGCCTGCGGCGCCGTGCCGGCTGGCAGCATGCCCATCTTCTGCTTCAGCTCCAGCAGTCGCGCCTCGGCGCTCAGGCCACCGGCCGCCTTCTCGAGACGCTTGAAGTCCGACTGCAGGCGATCGCCGGAGAACTCTTCCTCGATCTCGGCGCTGGCGGTGAGCCGGCGCTCGTTCATCTCGATCTTCTCTTCCATGCGCGAGAACGCCTCGAAGGCACTCTTCTCGCTGAGCCCCGACATCGTGTTCTGGATACGCTGCTGGGCCTCGGCGCGACGGGCGCGGGCGAGCAGCAGGTTCTTCTTGCGCTTGGCCTCCTCGATCTTGTCGTTCAGGTCGCGCAGCAGCGACTTGAGCTTCTCGGTCTCGGCCTGGTGCGTCTGCCAGGTGCGCTGGAGCGCCTCGGCATGCTCGGCGTGCTCCTGCTGGCGCATCAGTGCCTGACGCGCGAGGTCGTCTCGATTCTGCTGGATGGCCAGCATCGCGCGCTGTTCCCACTCCTGCGATTGCTTGGCTTCCTGGTCGGCCTGGTCGCGCAGGCGCTTCTCGTCGGCAATGGCGGCGGCCACCTGCTGCTTGGCCTTGGCCAGCTGGGAGCGCATGTCGAGAATCGACTGCTCGAGGAGCTTTTCCGGCTCCTCGGCCTTCGAGATCAGGTCGTTCAGGTTCGCCTTGATGAGCGACGACAGTCGGTCGAAGAGTCCCATATGATCAGTGGACCTCGCGGAACGGGGCGAGCTCGCGAACGTGTGACGCGAGGGCGAGCGTCATGCTCTCGTAGGCGGCCAGAAACTCGGAGAAATCGAGGTTCGAGAGTTCCAGCGCTTCGGTGAGGATGATGTCGTTGGCGGAGATGCCATACGCGCCGTGGACGAGGTCGGTCGCGTTGAGTTCGAGGAGACGGCGGGAGAGCTTGGCGGCGGTGTGCTCGTCGGCGGGCATGGGCATGACGTTCATCCGCATCAGCAGCACCGGTGGCGTGAGGTGACACACCACCTGCGCATCGGGCGTACCGCCGGGACGGACCACGAACATGCCGGGCTCGACTTCAGAGTAGCTGGCACCTTCTGCGCCCAGTCGGACGAGAAAGCTCTCCAGATCTTCGCGATTGACCATGTGGTGCCTCGGGTTGGGGGCCGCACTCCCCTACGCAGGCGGAGTCAGCGTGTTTCGGTACGACACGCGAAGCTACGACGGGGCGGAGAGAGACGGCAACCGCCGCCCCGCGCCGCCCCGTGCATTCCTGCGGCTGGACCGTCAGCGATCCGTGCGCACCGTCACCGAGCTGATGGTGCTGCCATCGGTGGCCACCGTCACCAGGTGCCCGGTGATCACGTAGACGTAGGTGTCGCCGTCGCGGTCCACCGGCCGGCCGAGCCGCTCCAGCGACGACACCGGTTGCCCCGGCGTCAGGCCGGCCAGTGACCAGGCGCCCGACGACTTGATGCCGACCACGCGCTGACCGCCGGCGGGATCGGGCTGCACCAGCATCGCCACGCCGGCCTCCTCGTTGGCGAGCAGCTGCCCGTCGGCACCGTCCGCGTCGCGCGTCCCGGCCGAAAAGAGCGCGGCACGGGCGTCACGCGGCCGCATGCCGGTACCGACCCGACGCAAACCATCCGGCGACACGAGCTGGATCGACCGGAAGCCGAGGTTGCCGATCTTGCTGCTGGCGCCTGGCGACGGGGTGGTGGGACGGGGCGTGACCGGGGTGGTGGACGGCGAGCCACTGCCTGACGGCAGTGTGGTCGATCCGCCGGTGCGCGCGGCCGTCACGATCCGACCGGCTTCCTGGCCCCATGGCTGCTGGCCGTAGATGTCGCGATAGGCGGCGAGGAGCGTACTCCCGAGCGTCTTGTCGCGCTCGAACGCGGCGCGCGCGAAGTTAAAGCAGACGCGCGTGCTCATCGGCTTGGGCGACTTGCCGAGGCACTCCGCGCGCCACTGCGCGTCGCTGGGCTGCGCCGAGGTGCCGGTCAGGATGCGACCGAACACGGCGCGCGCGGAGTCGGCCTGGCCCGCCTGGTAGTAGGCGACGCCGAGTGTGTTGAGGATCGCCGCATCGCCGCCGGCCATCTGCACCGCGCGACGCGCCCGCTGCACGGCCCGTTCCTTGTTGCCGGTGTACGCATCCAGCAGCGCGAGGTTGGCGAGGCTGGCCGGACGATTGTCCACGTCGCGGATCGCTTCCAGCGCGGTGCGCGCGCGGGCGAGCAGCATGGCGTCGCCGGTATCGTCGCCACGCAACCCTTCCACGAAGCGGGTGCGCACCACACCGACCGTCGGCCGGACTGCGAGCACGCCGACGGGTACGGTGGCCAGCCACTGCGTCAGCAGCGCCGCGCCGGCTGCTTCATCGATGAATGGTGCGCCGGGCAGCGCGCGTCGCACCGAGTCCAGCATTGCGATCGCACGATCCACTTCGATGTTCGCGCTGATCAACCCGATCGCGCTGTCGTAGCGATCCTGCTCCTCGAGCATGTTGGCCCACAACCGCATGTAGAGCGCGGCGCGGCGCACCGCTGACGGGTGCGTGCTCATCACCCGCTCACCCCAGAAGTGATTCTCGCCCGAGGCGCGCTCTTCCTCCGCATCCAGCTCCCACAGGCGCACCAGGTCACCGGCGTTGCTGAAGACGTTGTTCTTGCGGGTGGCAAACATGAGGTACGCGCCCAGCGAGTCGGCCGAGAGTTCCTTGCCCTGCGAGTACGAGCGGCACGCCACCACACCCGGCGCCAGCCCTCGAGTGCCTTCGGCGCGCGTGCCACTGCCCTCGGCGAGGTTGTTCGATCCGCGGCAGTTCTTGTCCTGCGCGTGACGCAGCACGAGGTGCGACATCTCGTGCGCCATGACGGTGCTGAGGAACACATCGCTCAGTTCCGAGGCGGGGCGACCGGCGCGCGCGGCCGACTGCGCGGCGCGGCGATCGAGGGCGTCGATCATGCCGGTGTACACCACGATCAGGTGATAGCCGTTGTCGGGCCAGCCGGTCGCGAAGGCGTTCTCCTCATCCTTGTTGAGGACCAGGAACCGCGTCGATGGGCCGACGTCGCGCGCGGCCGCCGCGATCGGCTTCAGCAAGCGCGCCACGCGCAGCGCTCGGGCGGTGGCGAACTCGCAGGCCGGCTGCTGGAAGTCGCTCTGCTCGCGCAGCATCGTGCGCACCTGGGCGTCGAAGCTGCCCGATACTGCCACCTCCGGCATCACCGGGCGCGGATCACAGGCGACCTGCTGGGCATTGGCCGAGACGGCGGGGGCGAGGGCAATCAGGAGTGCCACGACCGCGGGGAGGCGACGTGTGCGATGGCCGATTCGTTTGTGCATGGGCGGGGGGCTGGTGGGACGAGCGACAGCTGTGCCGATCATAGGGTAGTGCCATGTCGGATGCTGCGCACGGCGACAGATTGGAGCGGGTGCGTACGACACGCACCATCAACCTGCAAACGCTTGTCATTCATGTCCGTCACCGTGCCAGAGCCCCGTCGCGCCGTCGCTGTCGTGCCGTCGTCCGCTGCCAGCCGCCGTCGCCTCGCGACCCTCGTGGCGCTGCTCGGCGTGCTGGCCCCATCGCTGCCGGCACAGGTGCGCCGCGCGTTGATCGTCGGCGTGAACGACTACGAAGCGATGATCCCGGGCACTGCGTCGCGCACGGCCGTCACCAGCAGTGCGCGTCGCACGCCGCCGCCAGGCGCCCGCAGCGCCGGCGCCCGCGGCACGATCAGCAACCTCGAAGGCTCCGCCAACGACGCGCAGGCGGTGGCGCAGGTCATCTCGGCTCGATTCGCCTTCCGCCGCACCGACGTCCGCGTGCTGATCGATCGCGCCGCCACGCGCAGCGCCATCCTCGACTCGCTGACCGCGATGCTGAGCCGGTCCAAGCCGGGTGACGTGGCGTTCTTCTCGTTCGCCGGCCACGGCGCGCTGCGCCGCAACAGCCTCACGCCCGGCAAGCAGGTGGACCAGACGCTCGTGCCGGCCGATGCCAACGCCGGCGCCGAGGACATTCGCGACAAGGAGCTGGCCGCGCTGATCGCACCCGCCGCCGCGCGTGGTGTGATCGTCACCGTCGTCATCGACGCCTGCAACTCGGGCTCCATCACCCGCGGTGGTGTGCCGCAGCTGCTCACCGAACGCTGGGCGTCGATCGATGAGCGCGACAAGGCCGAACGCTACACGGGCCAGTTCCCTGCCGATGTCGGTGCGCTGGTGATCTCCGCGGCGGAAGACACGCGTCCGGCCAAGGAAGGCACCGACGAGAATGGCGTGCGTCACGGCCTGTTCACCGCCGCGTTCCTGCAGGCACTGCTGTCGAATTCCAGCCAGGCCAGCGCGCGGCAGGTCTTCCAGAGCACGAAGGCGATCATGCAGGGCAAGGCGCCGGACCAGGTGCCGTCCATCGACGCACAGGCCGCGCGCCTGGGGCTGCCGCTCTTCGGCGGCAAGACCGGTGACGCGGCCGGTCGCACCACCGTGGCCGTCACCGCGCTGCGCGGCGAGAAGGCGGAACTGGACGGCGGCCTGGCACTCGGCCTCCGCCCGGGCACCGAACTGGCGCGGCTGGTGAACGGCCGTCTCGACACCGCGCAGGTGGTGCGGGTGGAGCGCAACACCAGCATCGCGCGCAGCCTCGCGGCGGTGCTGCGCGGCACCGAAGATTCATTGAAGGTCGGCGACCTGTATGCAATCACGCGCTGGATGGCGTCCGACGAGCCGCTGCTGCGCGTGTGGGTGCCGTCGCCGCTGACCACCGACGCCGATCGTGATGCCGCGATCGTCGAAGCCCGCACGCTGAAGGCCAGCCCACGCATCACCTGGGTAAGCGATCCGACGCGCCTGCCCTCCGCCGCGCAGCCGCTGGTGACAGTGGCATTCGAAGGCGGCTGGTGGAAGTTGCGCACCGGACGCGAGGCGCCGGTGTCGATCGGCGCCAAGCTGCAGGCGGCGCGTGTGCTCTCGGCGATCGACCAACTCGGGATCCAGCATCCGGCAGTCTGGTTGTCGATTCCGCCCAGTCGCGCGCTGGATGGTGCGCTGGGCATCGGTGGTGCGAATCGGGCGGCCGGCATTGCGCGCGAAGAGGCGCCGGAAGGGGCCTTCTACGTGCTGGCGGGCCGCGTGACCGACGCCGACGTGTCGTACGCCTGGGTCCGCGCCAACGCCTCCGCCGCCGACAGCGCCATCAGCGCCTTTCCTGCGCGCAGCAACTGGTTCCCGATCGGTGCAGCAGCGACGGCCGCCGCCGCCGACTCGCTGCGGTTGCGCGCCGAGGCATTGGGACGCGTGCGGACCTGGCTGACGCTCGCCACGCCGCCGGATGATGGCCAGTTCCCGTACCGGCTGGTGGTGGTGGACAGCGTGACGCAGCGTCCGATCGCCGCCGATTCCATCACCGCCGGCACGGTGATCCAGCTGCGACTCGACGGCGACTCGGCACGCATCGCGGCCGCCGCGACGCGCCAGCCGCGCTTCGTGTACGTGTTCAACATCGACAGCAAGGGCAAGGCGACGCTGCTCTTCCCTGCCGACGGCACCAATGCGGGTAACCGCATCCCATACTTCATGGCATCGAGGGAGGTCTGGCCCGACGCGATCCCTGTCACCGACGGCGCCGGACGCGTGGCGTCGTTCGGGGCCACCGATGTCGGCGTCGAATCGCTGCTGATGGTGACGTCGGAGCAGGAGTTGCCGCGCGACGTGTTCGAGTGGGATGCGGTGATCGCGACCGAGATCACGCGCGGCGGCAACGAATCGGCACTGGGTGGCCTGCTGCGGAGCCGGATGGGAACGCGCGCCATCGGGGCGCGGCCCGGTGCGGCGCCGGCCACCTGGTCGCTCCAGCGGGTGCAGGTGCGGGTGGTGCCGGCCCACTGACCGGCGGGCGGGACGCGCCGAGGGTACCGGTCGTCCTTGTTGGATTGCAGGTTCCGGGTGTCACGCCGCTGGTGTTCCACCGCTCCTCACGAGAGTCGCTCCATGCACACCGCCCCGCTTCGCTCGCTGACACGCGCCGTTGCCGCGCTGGCCATCGCCAGCACGCTGGCGTCCCCGCTGGTCACATCGCTGGCGGCACAGACGGAACGGCGCGGGCTCGAGCAACGGGGTGCCGGCACCACGGCGGGGAAAGGCTTCGGCACCTATCACGCGCTGATCTTCGCGGTCGGTGACCAGCAGCCGAGCAGTGGCCTGCCGTCGCTCAAGTTCCCGATCAAGGAAGCCGACAGCCTGCGGGCCGTGATCACACGCGAATACACGTTCGAGCCGAAGAACGTGCAGGTGGTGAAGAACCCCACGCGCGAGGCGATCCTCGATTCGCTCGAAGCGGTGGCCCGGCGCCTCGGCCCCGACGACAACCTGCTGGTGGTCTACAGCGGTCACGGTGGATTCGATGAAGCGGGCCGCGAGGGCTACTGGCTGGCGGCCGATGCGGCCAACGCGCGCAAGAGCACCTGGATCCCGAACGAATCGATCCGCACCTGGTTGCGCACGCTGAAGGCGCGCTCGGTGCTGCTGATCACCGACGCCTGCTTCAGCGGCTCGCTCAACCGGAGCAACGACGAACGGGTGGTGCTGCCGGCCGACAACCAGCGCGCCATCGCCGGCGCACTGCTGTACGCGCAGCGCACCAGCCGGCAGGCGATGACGGCCGGCACCGCCAAGGAAACCGTCCCGCAGGTGAGCATCTTCTCGATGGAGATCATCGCCGCACTGAAGGCGCGACGCGCACCGGTGTTCATGGCGCAGCAGCTGGCCGGCGAGATCAACCCGCGCATGGCGGCGGTGGCGCGCACCACGCCGACGTTCAGCGCGGTGCCGGGCATCGAGAGCGATCAGGGCGACTTCGTGTTCGTGCGCCGACAGTCCGCTAACGCGGCAATCGAGTCGGCCACGTCGCAGGTCGGCACCACACCGGCAACCTCCACCGGCGGCGTGCAGCGCGGCAGTAACACGACGCAGGGAACGCGGACGTCGAACGTCGGCACCGTGGAGGATGCGCAGATCGCGCCGCCGCTCCGCAGCCAGACGACGAACGCCAACACGCGCAATACGGGCACGAGCGGCGCGAGCCCCAGCGGTGCCGCAGCGGCGAGCGCGGGCGGGAAGCTCGGCAACTTCGGCATGATCGATGGCCCCACCACCGCACCAGCGGCCTCCGGAGCGACGGCGTCGATGGCCACGGCCACGCGCGCGACCACCACGTCGCGCGCAGCACCGGGATGCGATGGTGGCATCGCCAGCGGCTGCATCACGCTGGCGCAGAATCTCGAATACGGCCGCAACGGCCAGACCCGCAATGCACCGCGCGCGCTTGGGTTGTATCGCCTGGCGTGTGATGCCAAGGACCCCGACGGCTGCATGAACCTGGGTCGCATGTACGACTCGCGCTTCGATGGCGTGTCGATGGATCGTGGCAAGGCGCGCCAGCTGTACGCGCAGGCCTGCGACCTCGGATCAGCCGCTGCCTGCACCTACGTGGGGCTGGCGGCGGCGAAGGGCGAGGGCGGCCCGGTGGACGCAGCCAAGGCCGCCGCGATGTACACCAAGGGCTGTGACGGTGCCCACATGCAGGGCTGCGCGCTGCTGGGCGCCGCCTACGCCACCGGCAAGGGAGTGTCCCAGAACGAGTCGCGCGCCGCGTCGCTGCTGCAGCGCTCGTGCAGTGTCGGCGAGCCGACCGCCTGTGCCACGTTCGGTACCATGACGGCGAACGGGCGCGGTGGCATCGCGCGTGACTCGGTGGCGGCGATCGGTCACTGGCGACAGGCCTGCACGCTGGCCGGCATCGCCGAAGGCTGTGCCTACCTCGGTGCCGGCTACCTGCGCGGTTCGGGCGTCATGCATGATGACGTGCGCGCGGGTCAGTACCTCAGCCAGGCGTGCGAAAGCGGCTTCGCCATCGGCTGCACGCTGCTCGGCAGCATGTACGAGAAGGGCTCCGCCGTGACGGCCAAGAGCCTCACGCGCGCGGCGGAGTTCTACAAGCGCGGCTGCAGCGGAGGTGACGAGAAAGCCTGCCAGTGGGTGACGGCGAACCCGCAGCCGCCGGCCAAGCCATAGTCGGAGATGCGGCCTACGGCTTGATCGTCCAGCGGAAGCCCGGTGTGGCGTCCACCACCAGCGGGCCCCACGACGAGTAGCTGCCGTCGGCGAACACCGCCCGCGCGTAGATCCGGTGGTCGCCGGGGCCGTAATGCCCACAGGAGTCACCCCACGGTGCCACCGTGCCGGCAAAGGCGCCGTTCACGTAGATCTTGATGATCAGGTCGGCCCGGCTGTCGATGCAGATGTAGCCCGGATCGACCTTCACCGCGCCGCGGGTGCTCTTGCCCGGCGGTTCTGGCGTGGGTGACTTGTCCACCGGATTGGCTGCCTCGTCGCGGCGGACATTGGGGTCCGACTCGCCACCGCGCGTGCGCGTGCTGGTGGACGTGACACCATTCACCTTGCCAGTGCCCTGCGCCTGCGCGCTGCCGGCCCACGCCAGGGCGACCATGGTCAGGCCGAAACAAAGCAGGGTGCTGCGGAACGTCGTCATGCGAACACAGGTCAGGGTTGTCGGTGCGGTGCACTGAGTCAGGCTGCCGACGGGGTGCCGCATCGTCCGCACGCTCGAGAATACATGCGTGCAGCGAAACCGGCATTAGCCGCGTCGCGTACCTTCCGGAGTCGTTCAGGTCCCACGCCGACCGCAGCACGCCATGCCCACGCTCCGCGACGAAGTCCGCGACATCACCGCCCGCGCACCTGTACTCATGCGGATGGCCATCGTATCGCTCGGCATCCTGGCCGTGTCGTGCGTCGGGCTCCTGCTCGACGACCGGCAGCTCGGTGGTGCGCCGGTCTGGCTCAAGCCGGCCAAGTTCGGCATCTCCTCCGCCGTCTACCTCGGGGCGCTGGCGTGGATGGTGCGCGACATGCCCGCGTCACGACTGACGCGCATCGCGAGCACCGTCATCGCCTGGATCATGGTCGGCGAAACGCTGCTGGTCACGCTGCAGGCAGCGCGTGGCCAGCAGAGCCACTTCAACGTGGACACACGGCTGGACGGTGCGATCTTCTCCACCATGGGGAGCGGCATCGCCCTCGTGTGGCTGCTGTCCGCGGTGCTGCTGGTGCAGCACCTGCGCGCGCCGGCAGTCGATCGTTCGCTGGCGATGGCGTTTCGTATCGGCCTCGCGCTGAACATCGTCGGTGCCGGCGTCGGCTGGGTGATGGTGCGACCGCTACCCGCGCAGCTGGCGGCCATGAAACGGCAGGAACATCCCTTCCGCGCTGGTGCGCACACCGTCGGCGCACCGGACGGTGGCACGTCGCTGCCGATCACCGGATGGAGTCGTACGCACGGCGATCTTCGCATCCCGCACTTCGTCGGCTTGCACGGGCTGCAGCTGTTGCCGCTGATCGTGCTGGCCATCCGTGCCCTGCGCCGCACGCGCGACGACGCCCCCGAACGCAGCCTGCTCACGGTGGCATCGGGCGCTTGCGTGGCGCTGTTCGTCACCGCGCTGCTGCACGCGTTGGCCGGCCGACCACTCCTTCCGCCTACCTGAGCCAGATCATGACCGAGGCACTGCTGTTCCAGTACGCCAATACCACCGCGTTGCTGTGCTGGATCGCGCTGGTGGTGCAGCCGCGTCGCGTGGCGCCGCTGGCGCGCTTCGTCGTGCCCGCGCTGTTCGCGGTGCTCTACATCTGGGCGATCAACACCGCGCCCAAGAATCCCGATGGCGGCTTTGGATCGTTGATGCAGGTGAAGGCGCTCTTCTCGCAGGATCGCGTGCTGCTTGCCGGCTGGGTGCATTACCTCGCGTTCGACTTCTTCATCGGCTGCTGGATGGTGCTCGACGCGGCGGAGCGCGGCGTCAAGCACCTGCTGGTGGTGCCCTGCCTGTTCCTGACGTTCATGTTCGGACCGGCGGGGTTGTTGTTGTACCTCGCGCTGCGCGCCGGGAGCGCGCGCACGGCGCAGGTGGCCACGCCGGGCTGAGCGGCAACGGGCGCGGCAACCATTTCGCGCGGATCGGCGACACAAAGCGGCAGGCAGTCGCGTACGGGTCACCGAGGCGCGCAACTGGCTGCGCCTCCCAGCGTCCGTGCCCCGGGTTCCCGGATCGCACGGACGGGTGGCGCCCCGAACGAGTCTCGCCATGCGCTTCCCTGCCATGCGTCTCCCCGCGTTCCACGTCACGCGACGACGGGCCCTGGTGCTGCTCGGACTGACCACGGTGCTGCCGCTGGTCATGCTCTATCCGTACTACGGCCATGCGCCATGCAATGTGGATGGACGCGTGCGTGCGCTCCGCACCGGCACCGAGTTACTCGACGCCGACGGGCGTCGCCTCGGCTACGTCGATCCGAACCGTGAACGCTTCGTCGCGCTTCGCACGCTGCCCAAGCATGTGCCCCTGGCCTTCACCGCCGTCGAGGACCGCCGGATGCAGGCGTGGTACCATCGTGGCGTGGATCCCGTCTGCACCGTGGCCGCGGCGTTCGCGAACCTGACACCGGGTGATGGTCCTCGTCGCGGAGCCAGCACCATCTCGATGCAACTGGCGCGCGCGCTGTGCGGCGATCGGATGCCGACAGACCACAGCTGGACCGGCAAGCTGGCCGAGGCCGGGCTGGGACTCTATCTCACCTCGCACGTCGGCAAGCGCAACGTGCTGGAACTGTATCTCAACAGCGTGTACCTCGGCCGGAACCGCAACGGCATCGAGGCCGCGGCGCGCTCGTATTTCGGCAAGTCCGCCACGGCACTGACGCCGTCGGACGCGGCGGAGCTGGCGCACCTGGTGGCCAGCCCTCGTGAGCGTGATCCGTCGCAGCGCGCGGTGCCGGTACGCCGCGCCGCGATCGTGAGCGTGTTCGACCGCATGCAGCGCCTCGACACCACGTTCTCCGCCTCCCGACGTCGGATCGCTCCGTCCCGCGCACGCGTCACGGCGGCGCTGCCGCTCATGTATCGCGGCTACGTTTCACGCGTGCGTGAAGGGTTCTCGACCTGCACACCATCGGTGAACTGCCCGACCAGCGTGCGCACCTACCTCGACGCGACGCTGCAGCGCACGGCCGAACGCGAGCTGACCGCACTGGTGAAGCGATTGCAGGGCCCGGCACGCGCGCGTCGAGGCAGCGACAGCACACCGGCGCGTGAAGTGGCGGGCATCTTCGTGGCGATGCGCGTCTCGACCGGGGAGATCGTCAGCTACACTGGTCGGCATGGACGCACCGTGACCGGCGCTGGTGCCGACCTGCTGCGTATCGGACGCATCCAACCCGCCAGCACCATCAAGCCGCTGTTGCTGGCCGCCGCACTGGACGACGGCACCGCCTACATGGACGAGACCATCGGTGAATTGATGGAGAGTCATTGCCCCGACCCGACGGTGCACCAGTACCTCGCCACACTCAGTGGTGCGGAGGCACCGGAGCGCACCATCCCCGAGGCGATGCTGCGCAGCGACAACGTGCTCGGCGCCTGCCTGATGGCGGGACTGAGCATGCCGGCCAAGCGCCGACTGGCAGCAGCGGGCATCCTGCGCTCCGTGAACACCACACCAGCCGATGGACTGGGGCTGCAGACCGTCGCACCACTGGACCTGTTGACCGCCTACGCGGCGATGCGCATGCGTGAGCGCGCGCTGCTGCCGCGATTCAGCGCCTACGACGCCTCCGCGATCGCCGCGCCGCTGATGACACCGATGTCGGCCGACATGACGTACTCACTGCTGCGCGAAGTGGCGCATCAGGGCACCGCGTGGCGCGCGGCCAGTGTGCTGGGCGACGACTGGGCGCTGGCCGGCAAGACCGGCACCGCCGGCGGCGGACGCGAGCTGGTCTTCGTCGGCTTCGCACGCGACCTGGTGGCGCTGCTCTGGGTCGGCGTGGTGTCCGGCAAGGGCAGCGTCTCGGAGCGGCATGCATCCGACGTGGTGGTGGAGCCGTGGGCGCGCATCCTCCGCGCCTACGCACCGCGTGAGGACGGCCTGGATGACGAGCAGGACATCGACGACTACGACCGTGACCGCCGTCGGGACCGTGACCGGGATCGTGACCGTGAGCGCGATGCGCGCGCCGAGGAACTGCAGCAACGCGCCGAGGAACTGCGCCACTGGATCACCCAGCTGGCCACACGCATCGAGCGGCGGACGATGTAGTCCGCCGCTCGACGCGCCTCATCGCTCCAGCTTGAAGCCTGGATCGACGGCCGGACGCACCGGGGCATTGGCCGCATACCAGCCGGTGAGATACATCCACTGCGTCATCCGCAGCAGTTTCGGATAGTCGATGCGTTCCGGGATGTCACCAGCGGTGTGGTAATCGTCGTGCAGGTTGGTGGTGTACATCAGCGCGGGCACACCAAGCCGTGCATACGGCAGGTGATCACTGCGGAAGAACCACCCTTCCGGATGTGTCGGGCGATCCCACGTGGTGTCGATCACGAACTTGCCGGTGCGCGCGTTGGCGGCCAGCGCCCACTGCACCAGTTGCGACGAGCTGCGATGCGGCGGCTGGGCACCCAGCAGTGCCGCCGTATCGGGATGGTTGCGGCCGATCATGTCACCGTTCAGCACCGCCACGATCTGCGTCAGCGGCACCATCGGATGCGCCGAGTGATAGCGCGAGCCGAGCAGGCCGCGCTCCTCGCTGCCGTGGTGCACGAAGAGCACCGAGCGCCTCGGACGCTGCGCCACCATCGCACGCCCGGCCGCGAACTCCGCCACGCTGACGCTGGCGTTGTCGTCGGCACCGGCCAGCACCGAGTCGCCGTTGGCCAGCAGACGCACGCCATTCGCGTCCTGGTGCGAGCTGTAGAGCACCCACTCGTTGCGCAGCGTGGCGTCCGTGCCGCGCAGCCCCGCGATCACGTTCACGCTGGGCGTCTCGAATCGTTCGATGCGGATCGAGAGTTCGGCGGTGGGTTGGGTGCGGAGTTGCGCGCCGACGCTGCCGCGCACGAGGAAACTCGGCACCGGGCCGGACCCAGCCTGTGGTGGCGGCTGGATGCGGTCCGACGCGCCCGTTGCGCGCGGTGTCGCACGATCGACGTCGTACGACCCGCGTTCGCGTTGCACGCTCATGGCGTCGAACGCCGCATCCACCGAGTCACTGGCCACGACCAGGATCGCGGTGGCGCCACGTCGTCCGAGCGTGCGCAGCGTGGCGATCATCGCGGCTTCGGCGTACCGCACCCGCGTCGGATAGCTGGTCGAGCGCACGCTGGCCGGCGGAGGCGCGAGCACCGTCGTGGCGACGATGCGACCGCGCACGTCCACGGTCGTGTCGAGTGGGTTGTCGAGCCAGAGCACACGACCCGACGTCTCGACCGGCACCACGTTGTACGGGATGATGTCGCGGAACACCGCAACTGGCGTGCCGGCGATGCTGGCCGCGCTGCCGGTGGTCGAGACGCGCGTCCGCACGATGTTGAACCACTGGAAATACGTGCCAGCGTCACCCATCGGTGCGAGCCCGATCTTGGCGTATTGCTCCGCCACCCAGATCGACGCCCGCATCTCGTCGAGCGAGCCGCCTTCCCGACCGCGCATGGCCGGCGACGCCATCGCAAAGAGGTCACGCTTGAGGTCTGCCTCGCGCAGGGCGGCCATGGCGCGCGGCGTCGGTGCCGGGACACCGGCTGGCGGCGCGTACGTGGATTGCGCGTGGAGAGACGGGGCGACCACCAGCAATGCGGTGGCGCAGGAGGTCAGGCAGCGGACGAACGTGGCAGCATGTCGGGGCATGCCGTCAATCAACGGACGGTCTGAGACGGCGCAAGAGATGCCGCTCCGATGTCAGCCGTCAGCGCGCTTGATCTGGACCAGGCGTTCCTTCGCCAGCCGGCGTCCGGTGGGCGTCGCCGCCAGACCGCCGCCCGCCGTCTCGCGATAGCGCACGTCCATGTTCCTGCCGATCTCGCCCATCACGTCGATGACTTCGTCCACCGGGATCGCGAACGTGATGCCCGCCATCGCCATCTCGATCGCCGCCAGGGCGATCGCCGCGCCGGTGGCGTTGCGGAACACACACGGCAACTCCACCAGCCCGCCCAGCGGATCACACACCAGGCCGAGCGTGCCCTGCTGTGCGAGTGCGGTGGCGTGTCCCACTTGCGACGGTGAGCCGCCGAGCATCTCCACCGCCGCCCCTGCGGCCATGCCTGCCGCCGCCCCCGTCTCCGCCTGACAGCCACCTTCCGCCCCGCTCAGCGACGCGCGCTCGGCGACCACGGCACCGATCAGGCCGGCCGTGGCCAGTGCGTCGATGACGCGATCGTCGCCGATCTGCTTCGCCGTCGCGAGACCGGTCAGCACGGCTGGCAGCACGCCGGCGCCACCGGCGGTCGGGGCGGCGACGATCACACCCATGCAGGCGTTCACTTCCTGCACCGCCAGCGCGCGCATCAGCACGTCGCGGAAGAGCGTGCCCGCCAATGGACCTGCAGGTCCGTTGATGAGTTTCGCCGCGTCACCGCCCACCAGGCCGGATGCCGAACGCAGCGCGGGATCTTCACCCTGCGTGATGGCACCGCGCATGATGTGAAGGGCGCGGCCGAGCGTGGCGCGGATGTCGGCGATGGTCCGACCGCCATCGGCGGCCTCCGCCTCCAGTGCCACGGTGGCGAGCGTCACGCCGCGAGACTCGGCATCACGAATGGCATCCGCGAGTGCGCGATACACTAGGCGGCCCCCACCTTGTCCAGCCGGAAGGCCCAGCGGACCCATGGCAGGGCGCGGATCGTGTCACGCACGGTTTCGCCCGGCTGTTCGTCGAGTTCGATCACCATGAAGGCATCGCCGCCGCGCTGTTTCCGCGTCAGGCGCAGCGTGGCGATGTTGAGGTCTGCATCCGAGAGCAGCGTCGCGATGCGCGCCACGCTGCCTTTCACGTCTTCGGCCACCAGCACGATGGTGTGCAGGTTGCCGGTGACTTCCACCGGATAGCCGTCGATTTGCGTGACCAGCACACGACCGGCGCCGAGCGAGGAGCCCTGCATCACCGCCGTTCGATCGTTGCGCGTGAGGGTGATGCGCACGGTGTTCGGGTGGGTGTCGGCGTCCTCGCCGAGGGTCGTCTTTTCGAAGGTGTAGTCGAGCCCTTCGCGATCCATGATGTCGAGCGCGGTGCGCAGGCGTTCGTCGTCAGGGCGGAAACCCATCAGGCCGCCGACGATCGCCTTGTCGGTGCCATGGCCTTCACCGGTGCGCGCGAAGGAGCCGTGCAACTCGATGCGTGCCGATTGCGGTGTGCCACCCACCAGGCAGCGCGCGAGGAGGCCGAGTCGGCAGGCGCCTGCGGTGTGCGACGACGAGGGCCCGACCATGACCGGGCCGATGATGTCGAGAAGGGAGACCATGCAGGAAACCTACGCCCGTGCACGGGCGCGGGTCACGGCATTAGCCTGCGATATGACGGACACGTGACCGTCGGCGCCAGGTTCGGCGCAGGTCCGACGGTGCGGTTGGACCAGGACGTTCTTGACCGAGCCATGCACTGCGCTGGCGCCTCGTTGGAGAGGGCTCATGACCGATCGTTCGGGAACCATCGGGCGGTTGCAGTTTCTGGGAGCACAGCGGATCGAGATCGGCAACGAGGTACTGACGCCGGAGGCGGAGCGGCTGTTCGCGCTGGTGGTCCGGTTGAGCGTGCCGCTGGGCCGGATGACCTCGCGCCAGACGATGATGGACACGCTCTGGCCGGGTGCCGACGACGCGAACGCTCGGCACAACCTGCGACAGACCGTCTACAAGGCGCGCGAGATGGGCCTGGTGGTGGAATCGGGCGAGGATGGCCTGCGCCTCGATCCGCGCCACTGGTCCTGCGACTGGGACGACCCGGTAGGTGAGGTGGGCGGTGAGTGGCTGGAGGACTACGACCCGGTGTTCTCCGAGGAGCTGGCGGCGTGGGTGACGGCGCAGCGCGTCGGGGTGCATGCGCTGATTCGTCCGCGGATCATCCGATCGCTGCAGACCGCGCGCTCGGCGGGCGATCTGGCGGTGGCGGATCGGTACGCCGTGCAGCTGCTGGGTATCGACGAGCTGAACGAGGAAGCAACGCTGACGCGCGCCGAGCTGATGGCGATGCAAGGCGCGAAGGTGGATGCGCTGAAGCTGCTGGATGCGTACCTGGCGGAGATCGGCCGGGTGGGCACGGGGCGTGACGCGGGCTTGCCGGCGCAGCTGCTGCGGCGGCGGATCGCCGAGAAGCTGCCGTCGATCGCGTACCAGAGCGGCGGGCGGCATCACGGGCCGCTGGTGGGCCGGACGGCGGAGGCGAAGCAGCTGATGGCGGGGCTGTTCGACGCCCGGGCGGGTCGTGGCGGCGGCATCCTGCTGCACGGCCCCGAGGGCAGTGGCAAGAGCCGCCTGCTGCACGAGCTCCGCAAGTCGGCGGTGCTGCAGGGGATGCGGGTGCTGGAACTGACGACGGACAGTGCGCCGGATGCGCTGCCCTTCAGCCTCCTGCGCACTGTGGTGCTGCGACTGCTGGAGATGCCGGGGTCGATGGGCATCTCACCCGAGGCGCTGGAGGTGCTGCGGACCTGGCTGGGCAGCGAGGAGTTCGCGCCGGATGACTGTCCGCTGACGGAGATCGAGGACCTGCTGGCGGCGGTCAGCGAGGAGACGCCGCTGCTGGTGCAGGTGGAGCATGCCGAGCGGATCGATGCCGAGTCATTTGGTCGGCTGGACCGGATCTACCGGCGCGGCGTGTCGCGGTACCATGCGCTGGTGCTGGCCAGTTCGGCGCAGCGCACGCCGACCGACGCGCCGGTGGCGCTGCAGTGGATCGTCCGGATCTCGCTGCGCGCGATGACGACGGTGGAGGTGCGGGCGGTGGTGACGGCGTATGCGGCGGTGGAGCAGCCGCGGGCGACGGCGGACCAGATCGCGTGCGCGGCGGTGTTCGCGGAGGGGGTGCCGATGTACGGCATCGAGATGCTGGGGCTGATGCTCGACGTGGGCTCACCGGATGTGATTCCGTGGCGGGTGCAGGTGGCGGTGGACCGGGCGCTGCGCGAGCTGGGCGAGTTGCAGTGGCGGGTGCTGGCGCTGGCGGGGGTGCTGGCGGTGGCATCCCGTCACGCGATCGTGGAGGCGGCGCTGCAGGTGGACCGTGCGGTGCTGACGGTGGCGGTGGACGGGCTGGAGGCGTCGGGCTACCTGGCCGGCGAGGAGGGGGTGCTGCGGGCGTCGTCGTTGATGGCGGATGGTGCAGTGCAGCGGTTGAAGCCGACAGTGGTGCGGATGGATGCGTTGCGGGGGGCGCAGGTGCTGGTGGCGTCATGCCAGGCGGCGCTCGACCCGCAGG
>JANMON010000320.1:0-14563 GCA_031369265.1 Gemmatimonadaceae bacterium
GATGCGCTGCGCCTCATCGGCGGTGCGGTCGCTGGCGTAGAGCATCCGCGTCAGCGAATCGTCCCGGAAGTAGTTGATGTTGCGCCCCGCCGGCGGCATGCGGTCGGCGGCGAAGAACAGTGTGATCTCGGGATCCGCGCCCTGCTGCCACCAGTGCAACATCGCGTCGAAGTCACCCTTGAACCAGATGCTGCTGATCGAGGTGCCATCGATCAGGCGGACGCTGGCGGCGATGCCCACGTCGCGGAACTGCTTCTGCAGCGCCTGCGCCACGTTCTCGCGGATCGCAAATCCCGACTGCGTGATGAGCGTGAACGACAACTTGGTGCCACCCTTCGCGCGAATCCCATCAGCGCCGGACACCCAGCCGGCCGAGTCGAGCAGCGCGCGCGCACGGGCCGGGTCGTAGCCGTGCGTGGTGACGTTCTTCTCGTACGCCGGCGAGAGCGGCTGGATGGGGCCATCCACCACCGTCACCAGGCTGTCCAGCAGCGTGTTGACGATCAGGCCGCGGTCGATCGCATGCGCCATGGCGCGTCGCACCGCCACCTCGGCGAATGGCGCGAAGTGCTTCTGGTTCAGCGTGACGTGTTCGTAGCCGTTGCCCACCACGGTGTTGAGCCGGATCGCGGGATTGCCACGCAGCTCGCGCACCTTGTCCCACGGCACCAGCGCCACCATCTGCACCTCGCCCGACTTCAGCTGGTTGATGCGCGTGGTGGTGTTGGGGAGGAAGCGGAACAGCAAGCGCTTGATTTTCGGAAACTCCGCCCCACGCCAGTAGTTCGGCACGCCCTCGAGCAGGATGTACTCGCCGGTCTTCCACTCCACCACGCGGTACGGGCCAGTGCCCAGCGGCTTGCGATTGTAGTCGGTGGCGGCGTCGATGCTCTTGCCGTCGAGGATGTGCTTCGGCAGCGTGCCGCGCACGAACTGCAGCCGGTAGGGCGCGTATACCTCGCGATAGTGCACCACCGCCGTCAACGAATCGGGGGTGTCCACCGAGGTGATGCGGTCGAACCCATCCACGCTCTCCGGCTTCCAGTCACCCTTGTTGATCGCATCCACGGTGAACTTCACGTCGGCCGAGGTGTGCGGAACACCGTCATGCCACGTCACGCCCGGGCGCAGCTTCCAGGGCACGTCCATGCCACCGTCGGGGCGGAGCGTCACGCCGCCGTTGGCTATCGTCGGCACCTCCAGCGCCAGCACCGGGACCACGTTCATCTTCTCGTCGTTCGTCACCAGCCCTTCCACCACGCACGACTCGATGTCCTCGAGAATGTGTGTGGCGTAGCGATTCATGGTGTCGGGCTCGCGGTCGTAGCCGATCGTGAGCAGGTCGGTGGCACCGCCGGTGGCCTTGGCGCTCTCCTTGCCACCACAGGCGCCGAGCACGAATGCAGAGAGCAGCAGGACCCGCTTCACGACATCGACTCCGTCATCAGGGTGGCAGCCAACCGAACCGGGATCGCGCCGCGGCTCAGCAGCTCATCGTGGAACTCGCGCATCGAGAATGCCGCACCGCGTTCCGCCTTCACCTGCTCGCGCAGCGACAGGATGGTGGTCGTGCCCAGCCAGTACATGATCGCGGTGCAGGGGAACATCGAGTTCTTGGTCGCCTCGGCAGTCGCCACTTCCACCGGCATCCCCACCGTGTCCTGATAGTACTGGACCGCCGCCGCGAAGGTGCAGAGGCCCAGGTGCAGCCGGATGTCGGTGATCGCGCGCGCCAGCATGCGGACGCGGGTGTGCTGCTCCGACAGCCGCTCCAGCGGCGTGCACATGCCCAGTTCCTCCATCAGCTGGGTGGCGTAGCAGGCCCACCCCTCGGCCATCGAGCCGCCGATGAACATGGCGATGCGGCTGGCACAATCGGTGGCTGCAATGCGGCCGATGCGTGAGCGCGAGCGATGTCGCGCATGCCAGTTCTGCACGTGATGGCCCACCGCGCCGTGATGCACGACGTGGTTGAGCGTGATGGTGCTGTTGTTCCAGGCGCGAAGCTTCTGCTCCACGACGTCCGGCGGCATCGACGCATCGATCGGCGTCACCACGTACTCGTACGTCGTGTAGGGATCGAATGGTGCCGGTGAGCGATAGAACAGCCAGTAGAGACTGGGCGCGAACTCCTGTGCCCATGCCGGAATCGGCACGTAGCGGATCGGCCACGGTTCCCACGTCACGGCATCGTGGGTGGTCGCGATGCGGTGGCAGTCGTCCCAGCGCCGCTGGAAGGTGGCGTAGTAATCGTCCACCGTTGGATGGTCGGCTGCCATCTCGGCCTGGATCGTCTGCCAGGTGCCGCCGTGGATCGCGACCATCGCCGCCAGCTTCTCCTGTTCCACCGGTAACTCGGCCAGCGCCCGGTGCAGCAACGCGCGCGGTGACTCGGTGCAGAAGTGTCCCCGCTCGAGCAGCCGCGTGAACGTGGCCTCGCCCACGGCATATGACACATCGGACTTCGTAGGCAGCGTGTCCAGCCACGCCGCGACATCGGCGAAGGCGGTGCGCGCGCCATCAGCTGCAGCCAGCAGCGGTGCGCACGTTTCAACGGCGATCCCATGCGCGTCGAGCCATGCCCGCAGGCCGCGATCGAACAGGCCGTCGGCTGCCGCACATTCACGGGTGGCACGCGCAATCCACGGCTGCGGCACACTGCGCACCGTCGCCTGCAGCGAGGCCAGGAATGCCGGAATGGCACGCAGTCGCGCCGTGAGGGACGGCAGTCGTTCCACCGCCGGTGCGAAGTCGCGGATCATCAGCGATACCACACCGAAAATCGCCTCGCCCGTCCACAGCGCCGGATTGCGCGCCTGAAAGAATCCGCTCTCGTACTCGGCCAGGCGGACGTCGAGGTTGGCGCGAGCCAGTTCGCCGTCCAGCAGCACCGGCTGGTCGCGCAGCTTCGCACTGCTGGCACCGCTGGTGTCGTCGAGTGCGACGCGGATCCGTCGCATCTCGGCGGCGTCGGCTGCCAGGCCGGTGGCCGACCAGTCGGGCAGTCGGTCGTCCAGCACATGCAACCCGGTGAACGTGGCATTCACCGGGTGCCGCCAGTAGTACTGTGCGAAATACCGCTCCAGCGCGTTGCTCAGGCGGACGCTCCAGGCTCCAGCGGGATCGCCACCCAGCGTCGCTCGCGGAACGATCGCTCGACGGCGTTGATCAGTTCCTGCACATGCGCGCCATCCTCGAAGCTGCCTTCGTTCTCCGGCCCGTCGCTGAGGATCTCGGAGATGAACGAGCTCACGAGGTTCGCATAGAAGAGTGAGCGCCACGACTCCTCGCGATTGCCGCCCGGCGGGTAGAAGCGCTCCGGGATGTCCAGCTCGCGGAACTCGACCTGGTCACCGGTGGCAGCCTTCAGCACTTCGCAGATGCCGTTCTCCTCCACCAGCCGGCAGATCAGCGCCCCCTTGCTGCCGTACACGCGGGCCTCGATGCCGGGGTAGTTGCCCACCGTCACGAAGCTGGTCTGGATCGAGCCGATCGCCCCGTTCGCGAACTCGCCGATGAAGATGTCGCCGTCATCGATGTTCATCCGCATCATGGTGCCGGTCTGCCGCACCATGCGCTCGGGAATGAAGTTCTTCATCGTGCCGACCACCTGCTCGAACCGGCTGCCCATGAACAGGTGGCCGATGTCCATGATCGGCGCACCGTAGCCTTCCAGCGACGACACCTGGATCACCGACTGGTCGGCATCCACGTCCACCTGTCGCAGCGGGTTCTGCGGATCCAGCCACTGCGAGTTCTGCTCGTAGCCGTTGAAGATGAACGGCGAACCCACGAAGCCCTGGTCGATCAGTTCCTTCATGTAGCGCATCGCCGGGCTGTAGCGGAACGTGAAGCCGAGCTTCGTCTTCAGCCCCTTCGACTTCGCGAACGCCGCGGCACGCAGCGTCTCCTTGTAGTCATACGCCACCGGTTTCTCGCACAGCACGTGCTTGCCGGCGGTGAGCGCCGCCATGCTGAGCTCGAAATGCGTCGCGCTCGGCGTGCACACGTCCACCAGGTGGATGTCCTCGCGAGCGATGAGTTCCTCGTGTGAGCCGTAGACGCTGGGGATGCCGAATTCATCGGCGAACTCCTGCGCCCGCTCGATCATCGGGTCGGCGATCGCCACCAGTTCGCAGCGCGAGTCGCGCTTGTAGCCGGGAATGTGCGCGAACTTCGCCCACGCGCCGGCGCCGAGCACGCCCACACGCACCTTGCCATGCACCGGCGTCACTGGATCACCGGGACTGTGTCGTTCGGCAGGAAGAGCTGACGATGGGCCCAGATGGGCGCGATGCCGTGGGTCATGAGGGCTTCGTGGAAGGATCGCAGGTTGAACTTCGGGCCCAGGCTGGCGGCCACATCGCGACGCAGCGTGAGGATACCGCGCTTGCCGAGAAAGTAGCCGCCGTACGTCGGGTCGTAGGTGGAGCGTTCGGCTTCACGCTTGGCGGCCGAGGTGGGCACGTAGGCGCGCTCCTCGAAACAGCGCTGTGCGTCGGCCAGCGTCCAGTCGCCCGAGTGCACGCGAATGCCGGACAGCAGGCGGCAGACGCGCGTCAGTGCATCGCTCAGCTGCGCCATCTCGATCCGTGGATCGCCGTCCCCGAACTTCTCCTCCACCATCAACTGTTCGCTGTAGTGCGCCCACCCGTCCTGTCCCGACGACGGCTGCGGGAACGGATTCAGTCCGATCCAGATGCGGCGCACCTTGCCGGGTGTCTTCCGCATGTAGGTCGAGTGCAGCCAGTGACCCGGCATCGCCTCGTGCACCGACGTGTTGATCAGCGACGCGTAGTTGTACCGCTCCAGCCACGCCTCCTGCTCGGCGACCGGCATGTCGGCCCGTGCATCCGTGATGTAGTAGAAGCTCTTGACCGGCGGATTCTCCAGCGGGGGCGAGGCGTGCATGGAGGCGAAGCCGAGATCGAATGGCTGCGCCGGCGCGACCACCACCCGTTCGCCCTCCGGCACCACCGCCAGCCCCTTGGCGATCACGAAGGCGGTCAGCGAGTCCACCAGCTTCTGGGTGGCGGCCACGACGTCGCCACGCTTCGGGTGGTCGCGCCGCACCTCGCGCCAGACCTCCTGCGCGTCGCGGCTCGGCGAGAGCCTGGCTGCCGCGGTGGTGAACTGCTTCTGGTAGATGGCCAGCTCGCGTTCGCCGATCGCGACCAGGTCGGCCAGCGGCACGTCGATCAACTCCTCGCCGCGATAGCGACGTGCCACGGCCTCGGCACCGATGCGATAGTCGCCGGTCGCCGTCGGGATCAGTTCCTTCTCGAGGTAGTCGGCGTAGGCGGTGATGAGCGGTTGTGCGGCGGCGGCGGCGGTGGTCAGCGAATCCATCAGCGGCGTGCCCTTCTGCGAGGCGAAGGCGAGGGGCAGGTCGGCCCCAAGCATCGCCGCCGCACCGCGCATCATGCCCACCCCGCGTTCCGCGAAGATGCGCGGTGGGTTGGTGATGTTGGTGCGCGCCGCCTCCAGCAGCTTCGGCACCGCGGACAGCTTGCTGATCACGCGGCGCATCCGCACCTCGGCGGGGGCATTCTCCATCGTCATCAGGTTGTGCACGCCATCGGAGAGGGCCGAAGCGTAGAGCATGGGGTTCCGCTTCCAGTTCTGCAGCGTCTCCTGCTCCAGCAGCCAGCCGTCGATGATGCCGTCGAGGATCTTCTGGTCCACGCGTTCGTCGGCGGTCAGCTGCGCGGCGGGGAAGGCGCGCAGCGTCTCGCGATCCTGCTTCAGCGCCGCGATCTCGCGGGCGATGGCGGCGGCCGAGTAGTCGTCCAGCAGGCCGTCGTGCTGGTGCAGGCCGTTGCCGCCGGCGATGGAGGGGTGGCGGCTGGCGAAGTCGTCGAGGTAGCGGTCCACGAACTCGGTGAAGCCAGCCGACGGCCTGGATTCGGGCTTGGGCGTGCAGGCGGTCGGTGCGAGGCAGAGGGCCAGCACCGCGAGGGGGACGAAGCGGAGTTGCATGGGGCGCAAGGTGCGGGCGGGGTGGGGCAGCGGCAACTGCCAGCGCGGTGCGCGTACTGGCTCGATCGAATACGCGAGGTCAGCACAGGTCGTTGCCGAACGATGGGTTACGGGATGAGGCGCGCCACCACGCGCACTGCGAATCAGGGGCGTTGGTACAGCCACCACAAACCCTCGTGTACCACGAGGGTGAATGCATGCGGACGGAGAAGCGGCGGTTCAGCCGTGGCACTGCGAACCAGCATGTACCTGAAACGCGTCAGCTGTGCGATGGCCTCGAGGTCCGGGCGCGACTCGAACTCGTAGGGTGCGGCTGCGTCACCGGGAGCCCGGAAGCGCATGATCATGGGCAGATATGCGGCGAAGCTGGGTTCGACCAGCCCACCCCGCTCTGCCTGATACCAGACGGGGAAGTGCAGGTAGGCCCGCGAGTATCCGAGCGCCGCGCTGCTCCGCTCCTGCATGACTGACAGCACGCGCTGGCCAGGCGACATCTGTTGCAGGATCTGCTCGAAATCGACCTGCTCACCTGCGAAGCGCACCATGCGGACGCCGCAGATGAGGAGGAACGTGCTCGCAATGATTGGTAGCGCGCTCCGCCGCATGCGCGAGGCGTACGCGTTCGTGCCACCAGTCGCCAAGGCCCAACCCAGCGTCGGCCCGAGCAGCGAAAAGAACCTGTTGTACGTCATCGCGTTGCCGTACAGCAGGTTGGGACCCGCGATCAGGATCAGGATCGTGACGAGGAGCGGCGCGCGACTGACGTTGTCCTTCGTCAGGCGCGCGCCATTCGCGATCAGCACGCCGATCAGCGTGAGTCCCAGCAGGAGCGCCACCCAGCGATCACTGATTCCGAACCACTGTGGAAAAAAGGTCAGGTATCTGGTATCCCAGTTCCACGTGGTGGTGGACTGCGTCTGCGCAACGCCGCGCGTGCGTGCGAGCCACAGGATGGCAATGGGCAAGGGGGTGAGCAGTGGCAACGTCCGGCGGGCGCGGCGCAGCAGGTCCGGCACCGTGGACGCGGTCGTCAGGAGCATGGCCGCACACACCGTCATGACCCAGGCCGTCACCAGCGAGTGCGCGAAGAAGAGGCACGCGAGCGCCAGTCCCACCATTGCGCCGCGCCATCGTTGCGGCGTGTGCAGCTGCCGCACCCAGAGTTCGACGACGCCGATACCGAATGGCAGTGCAAAGAGAAATGTGAGGAAGCCCCACTGGAACGTCACGCCGAATAACCCCGGGATCATGATCCAGTCCCACGCGTCACCTGAGCCAAGCAGTGTCCGGACTCGCGACGCCGCATAGACCGTCCCGAAGGCCCCAAGCGTCCAGAGCAGCTTCACCGCCACGACCACTGGCATGACGCCCGTGAGCAGCGCGCCCACCAGGTAGGCCGGCAGGTAGGGGGTAAAGAGGTTGAGCGAGAGGATTTCACGGAAGGCGAAATCCCTGCCGAGCAGGTAGTCGTGCAGCAGCCGGATCTGCGCGGCGTGTTGCGACAGGTCGATCTGTGGCGGAAAGTGGGGGATCCAGTGGAGCAGCGAGGCTACCAGCGCCGTGAGCCAGAACAGCCGACGCGTCGGCGCGTGCGTGCGCTGCGCGTCGTCTTCAGGCGGCGTGGGCGTCATCGGACCGTGTACGGCAGCCGGGGTCATGGAATACGGCGAGGGTGCGCGCGACGGGCAGTGGACACGGGCCGCTGCGCGCGAGACTGCCACTATATAGTATGATGGCCGCGGCCGGGATTGTTGCCCGCCACGTCATCGCCAGTCTTCCCCCATGCAGCAGGCGCCATCATCACGCGCGCGACCAACGTGACGAGTCGGAGACAGGCAGCGTGACGCGCTCTCCGGTGCTCTCCGTCGTGGTGCCGGTCTATCGCGGCGCAGCGTGCCTCGATGAACTTCATCGTCGCATCGTGCTGGCGCTCGAGCCGATCGTACCGGATTTCGAGATCGTCCTCGTGGAGGATTGCGGTCCGGATGCGTCGTGGGCCCGCATCCAGGCGCTCGCGGCCCGCGATCCCCGCGTCCGTGGGCTGCAGTTCTCGCGCAACTTCGGACAGCACCGCGCGATCACGGCCGGCATTGACGTGGCGCGTGGCGACTGGATCGTCGTGATGGACTGCGACCTGCAGGATCGACCCGAGGAGATTCCGCGTCTGTTTCAGGCCGCGGTCGAGCAGGGCGTGGACATCGTGTTGGCGCGACGGCAGCGACGCCGGGACGGCATCGTGAAGCGAACCACGTCGGCTGGCTTCTACGCAGTCTTCCGGTACCTCACCGAGCTCGAGTACGACGGCTCTGTCGGCAACTTCCGCATCATCTCCCGGCAGGTGGCGGACTCGTTCCGGGGGATGACGGAGCAGATGCGGTTCTTCGGTGGCATCGTCACCTGGCTCGGATACCGTGTCAGCAGCATCGATGTGCCACATGACGAACGCTTCGCCGGCGAGACTTCGTACACCTGGCGGAAACTAATCGAGCTGGCGGTACAGACCATCGTCGCCCATTCGGACAAGCCACTGCGTCTCGCGATCCGCTTTGGTTTTCTCCTCGCCTTCGGCGCCATCGCGGGGGGCGCGTGGGTGATCATCACGGCCCTGCGGGGTGGAGTGCAGGTCAGCGGCTGGGCGAGCTTGATGGTCTCGATCTATTTCCTCAGTGGCGTGATCCTCGCTTTTATGGGGATCCTCGGCTTGTACCTCGGTCGCGTGTTCGACGAGGTCAAGGGACGACCGCTGTACGTGATCCGCGAGACGACGTATCGTGGCTGAAACGCCTTGCGCGCGCCCGGGCGAATCGTGTTGAGCGCCTTTCCGGGGTCAACCTCGCCACGTCCAGAGGATGCCATGATCCCATTCAACAAGCCGGCGCTGATTGGTCCGGAGTTCGAGTATATCAGGGCTGCGTTGGACGCAGGCCACCTGGCCGGCAACGGAGCGTTCACGCGTCGGTGCCAGGCGCTGCTTTCTGAGGTGATCGGCAGTGAGCTGGCACTCCTCACGCACTCGTGCACGGCCGCGCTCGAAATGAGTGCGATCCTGGCGGCAGTGTCGGCGGGCGATGAGGTCATCATGCCGTCCTTCACGTTCGTCTCGACCGCGAACGCATTCGTGCTGCGGGGGGCCACGCCAGTCTTCGTCGATATCCGGTCCGACACGCTGAACATCGACGAGAGGTTGATCGAGGCTGCAATCACGGAGCGGACGCGTGCGATCGTCGTCGTCCACTATGCCGGCGTGGCCTGTGACATGGATCCGATTCTCGCGGTGGCGCGACGTCATGGCTTGCTGCTGATCGAGGACGCGGCGCAAGGCGTCGGCTCACTGTATCGTGCGAGGCCCCTCGGCAGCATCGGCGATTTGGCCGCGCTCAGCTTTCACGAAACCAAGAACGTCATTTCCGGCGAAGGTGGAGCGCTGCTCGTCAATGCCGCGCAGTACGTCCGACGGGCGGAAATCATCTGGGAGAAAGGCACCGACCGAGCCGCATTCTTTCGTGGGGAAGTGGACAAGTACACCTGGGTCGACATCGGCTCGTCATTCTTGCCGGGTGAAATCGTCGCGGCGTTCCTGTACGCACAGCTCGAGCGCGTCGAGGAGATCACGCGCCGCCGCCGATTGCTGTGGCAGGCGTACCACGACGCCTTTGCGACACTGGAGACTCGCGAGCGTGCGCGGCGGCCATTCATCCCGGAGTGGTGTCTGCACAATGCGCACATGTACTATCTCCTCCTGCCCGACCTCGCACGGAGGATGGAGTTCATCGCGAGGCTGCGCGCTGCCGGTGTCGGCGCGGTGTTTCATTATGTCCCACTGCACTCGTCACCGGCCGGGCGGCAGTACGGTCGCTGCCTCGCACCGATGCCCGTGACCGACGCTACCAGTGACTGCCTCGTGCGGCTCCCTCTCTGGCCGGGAATGGAGCCGGTGCAGGCAGCCATCATCGACGCCGTCAACGCTGCGCTCGACTAGCGCCAGCTCGAAGCGCGAAGCGTCACTCGCCAGACGCGAGATACTCCGCTTCAGCGAGCAGCAAATCACGCTTTCGCGGCTTCACGTTGCGGGCTGGGACACCGACGTTGATCGACCATTCGTCGGTGGAGTGGGTCACCATGGACATCGCACCAACGCAGCAGCCATCCGCGAGTACGACTCCCGGGAAGATGAGGGAATGTGCCCCGACGATGCAGTGCCGCCCGATGTGGATCGCCGCCTTGATCTCACGCTTGAAGCGTGCCGGCACCGTCGGATTCGTCATCGATGCACCAGAGTAATCATCGCTCTGCGAGAAGACCTGGCAGCCGTACGCCAATCCGGAAAAATCATCGAAGGTGATCCCTTCCGTCCCACCGGCGATGTTGCAGAATACGGCGATGTGCACGTTGCGTCCGAGGGCGACCTTCCCCGACACCACGCAGAAATCGTCGATCCGTGAGTTGTCACCGATGGATATCTCGTGCGGTGAATGAATCGCGGCGCGATCGCTGATTTTCACGTTGCGGCCAATCTTCAGGAATGGGATCGCAGCGAGTTGTTCGGTGGTCAGGAATGGCATCGTGATCCGGGGTGGAGTGCGTGGTGTGCGATCGTGACGCACGGACTGGCGGAAGTTGCCGCGATCGGCCACACGCACCAAGTCTCTGGTTGGATCGCACCCGGCGCTAGATTCGATGCCTGCCTGCATGGAGTCGGTTCCAGCCTGACGTTCTCGCCGCCCCCGCCCTCCCACCCCGCCGATCATGCCCCCCACCGCCCTCGGTGAATTCCTCGGCACCGCCGTCCTGATGCTCCTCGGCAATGGCGTGGTCGCCGGCGTCCTGCTCAACGAGTCGAAGGCCCACAACGCGGGCTGGATCGCGATCACCACCGGCTGGGCGATGGCCGTGCTGATGGGCGTCCTGGTCGCCATCGGGCTCGGCGCGCCGGGGGAGCTCAACCCCGCCGTCACCTTCGCCAACCTGCTGCTCGGCACGCGGACCATAGCCGAGGCGCTGGTGCACATCTTCGCCCAGATGGCCGGCGCCATCGTCGGCGCCACACTGGTCTGGCTGCACTATTACAAGCATTGGGGAGTCACCAAGGACGCCGATGTGATCCGCGCCTGCTACTGCAATGCGCCGGCGATCCGCGCCACCGGGCCGAACCTCATGAGTGAAGCCATCGCCACCATGGTGCTGGTGCTGGTCGCGAATGCCATCGGCAGCCGCGGCGCTGCCGGCAACACCCCGGCCAGCAACTTTGGTCCGGCGATGGTCGGCGCGCTGGTGTGGGGCATTGGCCTCAGTCTCGGCGGACCCACGGGATACGCCATCAATCCGGCCCGCGACCTCGGCCCACGCATCGCGCACGCCTTGCTCCCCATCGCCAACAAGGGCCACAGCGACTGGGGCTACAGCTGGATCCCGGTGGTCGGCCCCATGCTGGGTGCGCTGATCGCAGCCATCCTCTGGAACGCCGTCCGTCCCTGAGGCGCAATCCGGCTACTTCGGAGACCTCAGTTTTCACCACGCGGGTCCGACACTGGAAGCGAACCTTCCTTCCGGAACCGATCGTCATGACTCGCCTGCTGGTCTGCTCGCGCCGCGCCCTTGGCGCCGCCGGGCTGCTGATGCTCTCCCTGAACGGCTGCAAGAAGGTGGTCGAAGCCGAGGCGGTCGGTGCGCTGACGCTCGTCTCCGGCGGCTCGCAGACACGTCAGGCCGGACGCCTGTTGCCGCTGCCACTGGTGTTTCGCGCCACCAGCGCCGAGGGCACCGCGGTGGGTGGGGCGACGATCACGATCGTGATCGTGCAGGGTGGCGGCGCGGTGGATTCGGCATCGATCAAGACCGACGCCAATGGTGAAGCGCGGGTCAAGTGGACGCTCGGTCCCGGCGCCACGTCGCAGGCGCTGCAGGCATCGGTGCCCGACGTGGAACCGCTGGCCGTGAGAGCGACCGGTATCGTCCCCTCCGACATCGTGATCGCCCAGGGCAACAACCAGAGTGCGCGCATCGGCGTGGCGCTCACCAACAACGTGGTGGTGCGTGTGCTCGGCGCCAACAACACGCCGATGGACAGCATCAACGTCACCTTCCAGATCACCGGCGGTGGTGGTGCGATCGCACCACAGAGTATCCTCACGAATGCATCCGGTGAGGCCACCGTGAAGTGGACCATGGGTCCGGTGGCTGGTGCCAACACCGCCGTCGTGCGCGCCTCCACCATCGATCCGGTCACCATCAGCGCCACCGCCACGCCCTGATTCGTCGGATCGCGTTGACGCGATGACCGTGGCGCGACGATCTTGCGCGCCATGGCACATCGCTGGGATGTCATCGTCGTCGGTCTCGGGGCCATGGGCAGCGCCACGCTGTTCCAGCTGGCGAAGCGCGGACACCGCGTCCTTGGCATCGAACGATTCGAGCCCGGACACGCGCTGGGGTCGTCACACGGCAAGTCGCGCATCATTCGCGAGGCCTACTTCGAGGATCCGCGCTACGTGCCGCTGGTACAGCGTGCCTACGAGTGCTGGCGCGACCTGGAGGCCGAGAGTGGTGTGACGGTCTTCCGGCAGACGGGTGGCCTGATGCTGGGTGCGCCCGACACCGCCGTGGTGCGCGGCGCGCGATTGAGCGCCGAGTTGCACGGGCTGCCGCACGAGATCCTGTCCGCCGATGACGTGCAGCGTCGCCATCCGGCGTTTCGCCTCGCCGAGCACGAGATCGGCGTCTTCGAGCCGCGGGCGGGAATGCTGGCACCGGAACTGGCCATCACCACCAACGTTCGGCTCGCGCTGCGACACGGTGCCACGGTGCAGTCGAACGAGACGATGCAGTCGTGGCGCGCGGTGGGCAATGGTGTCGAGGTCACGACCACTGCCGGCACCTACCACGGTGCAAAGCTCATCCTGACGGTCGGTGCCTGGGCGGGGAAGGTGTTCGGAGAGCTCGGCATTCCGTTCACGGTGCAGCGCAATGTGTTGCATTGGTTCACGCCGATCCGGAACGCGTCGCACTTTGCGCCGGAGCGGTTGCCGATCTTCATCCACGAGTTGGCGTCGGGGATGGCGTGGTACGGATTCCCCGATACCGGTGATGGCGTCAAGCTGGCGCTGCATCATCACGGCGAGGGCACCGATCCCGATGCCCTGCGTCGTGAGGTGCGTGACGACGAAGTGGACGTCGTCCGCCGGATCATCAGGCAGTACCTGCCCGACGCCGACGGTCCGCTTCGCGCCAGCCAGCCCTGCATGTACACCAACGTCCCCGACGATCACTTCATCATCGACACCCACCCGGCGCACGACGCGGTGATCCTCGCCTCGCCCTGTTCCGGCCACGGCTTCAAGTTCTCGTGCGCGATCGGGGAGGTGCTGGCCGACATGGCGACCGGTCGTCGGGTAGGATTCGACACCACCCTGTTCTCGCTGGCGCGATTCAGCCTTCGCGGCTGACGCAGGCGCGACGACACCTGCTGGAGATCGACATGCACGCGTGGCTCTGTGAGACGGCGACTGGCGTTGACGACCTGCGGTGGGTGGAACAGCCCACGCCCGTGCCCGGCGCGGGCGAGGTCCTGGTGAAGATCCAGGCCGCCAGCCTGAACTTCCCCGACCTGCTGATCGTCCAGAACAAGTACCAGATGAAGCCCGCGCTGCCGTTCATCCCGGGGAGCGAGTTCGCCGGCACCATCGTCGCGCTGGGCGACGGGGTGAAGCACCTGAAGGTGGGGCAGGGAGTCGCCGGCCTCAGTAACGTCGGCGCCTTCGCCACCCACATCGTCACCAGCGCGCTGCTCTGCGTGCCACTGCCACCCGGCTTTCCAGCCGTCGACGCCTCGGCGTTCATCGTGACGTACGGCACCTCGCATCACGCGCTGATCGATCGCGGCCAGCTGAAGGCCGGCGAGACGGTGCTGGTGCTGGGTGCCGCCGGCGGCGTGGGCACCTCGGCGATCCAGATCGCGAAGGCGGCCGGTGCGCGCGTGATCGCCGCTGCGTCATCGGAAGACAAGTGTCGCTTCTGCAGCACCCTCGGCGCTGACGCCACGATCGACTACGGCACGGGAAACCTGCGCGATGCGTTGCGCACGCTGACACAGGGCAAGGGTCCTGACGTGATCTACGATCCCGTCGGCGGGGAACTCACCGAGCAGGCCTTCCGCTCCATCGCCTGGCGCGGTCGCCACCTGGTGGTGGGCTTCGCGGCGGGCCCGATTCCCGCGCTGCCACTCAACCTCGCCCTGCTCAAGGGCGCATCGCTGGTCGGCGTCTTCTGGGGCGACTATGCGAAGCGCGAACCCCGCTCGGCGGCGAACATGATGCTCGACCTGATGATCTGGTACGGCGAAGGGAAGGTGAAGCCCGTCATCGACACCACCCTGCCGATGCGCGACCTCAAGACCGCCTTCGCCCGCATGGCCGCCCGCGACGTTCGGGGCAAGCTCGTACTGACCAACGACTGATCGCGACATCGTTCACCCAGACTGCAACGGCAACGGCAACGGCAACGGCAACGGCAACGGCAACGGCAACGGCAACGGCAACGGCAACGGCAACGGCAACGGCAACGCCAACGGCAACGGCTACGCCAAGAC
>JANMON010000335.1:0-3455 GCA_031369265.1 Gemmatimonadaceae bacterium
AATCTCGAGTACCTCGGGCAGACTGTGTTCTCGCGTGTCGATGACGATGGCAGCCGGCACGCCTACTTCGACTCACTCGTCGGTACCGACAGTCACACCACCATGATCAACGGTCTCGGTGTGTTCGGCTGGGGCGTGGGCGGGATCGAGGCCGAAGCGGCGATGCTCGGCCAGCCGCTGTCGATGCTGATCCCCGATGTCATCGGCTTCAAGCTCACCGGCAAGCTGCCCATCGGCGCCACCGCCACCGACCTGGTGCTGACGGTGACCGAGATGCTGCGCAAGAAGAAGGTGGTCGGCAAGTTCGTCGAGTTCTACGGCGCCGGCCTGAGCAACCTGTCGCTCGCCGATCGTGCCACCATCGCCAACATGGCGCCGGAGTACGGCGCCACGATGGGCTTCTTCCCGGTGGACGGCGAGACGCTGAACTACCTGCGCCTCAGCGGCCGCAGCGAGCAGCAGGTCGCACTGGTGGAGGCCTACTCCAAGACGCAGGGCACCTTCCGTACCGACGAGACGCCGGACCCGGTCTACACCGACACGATGTCGCTCGACATGACCACCGTCGTGCCCAGCATGGCCGGCCCGCGTCGTCCGCAGGATCGCATCCCGCTCACCGAGTCGAAGGCGAATTACCGCGCCAACCTGGCCGAGACGCTGAAGGTGCTCGGCACACAGGCGGCGCCGGCCGTGGCATCCACCGCCACCGCCGTGATGGAGAACGAAGGTGGCCCGGTGGACGAGACGCCCAGTGGTGTCAAGTGCACCTACAAGAACGAGACGTTCAAGCTCGATCATGGCGCCGTCGTCATCGCCGCCATCACCAGCTGCACCAACACCAGTAACCCGAGCGTGATGCTCGCCGCGGGCATGCTGGCACGTTCTGCCGTGAAGGCGGGACTGCGCACGCAGCCGTGGGTGAAGACGTCGCTGGCACCGGGCTCCAAGGTGGTGACCGAATACTTCGCCAAGAGTGGCGTGGACAAGTATCTCGACGCGCTCGGCTTCCAGACGGTGGGCTACGGCTGCACCACCTGCATCGGCAACAGCGGTCCGCTGCCCGACGAGATCAGCGCCGCCATCGACACCGGCAAGCTGGTCGTGACGGCGGTGTTGAGCGGCAATCGCAATTTCGAGGGCCGCGTCAATCCGCAGACGCGCTTCAACTATCTCGCCTCGCCGCCGCTGGTGGTGGCCTACGCCATCGCCGGCCGCATGGACATCGACTTCGCCACCGAGCCACTCGGCATCGGTGATCGCGGCCCGGTGTTCCTCAAGGACATCTGGCCGTCGCTGCCCGAGGTCGAGGCCGAAGTGCTGGCCAGCGTGAAGCGTGAGCAGTTCGAGAAGGAGTACGGCGCGGTGTTCGAGGGCGACCAGCAGTGGCGCGACCTGCCGACACCCGTGGGCGAGACGTACACCTGGGACGAGAACAGCACCTACGTGGCGCTGCCGCCGTATTTCGCCGGCATGACCATGACACCGCCGGGTATCACGCCGATCAGCAAGGCCAAGGTGCTGGGCATGTTCGGCGACAGCATCACCACCGACCACATCTCGCCGGCCGGCAACATCGCCGCCTCGTCACCGGCGGGCGTGTACCTGCAGGGTCGTGGCGTGGCACGAAAGGACTTCAACTCGTACGGTGCCCGTCGCGGCCATCACGAAGTCATGATGCGCGGCACCTTCGCCAACATCCGCCTGAAGAACGAGTTGGTGGGTGGCAAGGAAGGCTGGTGGACCGCCACCGCACCCGGCGCCGAGCCGGAGACGATCTTCGACGTCGCGATGCGCTTGCAGGGCGAGGGCACCGCGATGGTGATCATCGCCGGCAAGGAGTACGGCACCGGCTCCAGCCGCGACTGGGCCGCCAAGGGTACCCGACTGCTCGGCGTGCGTGGCGTGATTGCCGAAAGCTTCGAGCGCATCCACCGCTCCAACCTGGTGGGCATGGGCGTGCTGCCGATGGAGTTCGTGAACGGAGAGAGCCGCCAGACGCTGGGGCTCACCGGCTTCGAGACCATCGACATCGCCGGTGTGGACGACACCCTGCAGCCGCGGGCGATCCTGTCGGCGACCGCCACGGGATCGGATGGGACCGTCACGGCGTTCTCCGTCAGGGCACGAATCGACACCCCGGAAGAACTGCAGTATTTCCGCAACGGCGGCATCCTGCCCTACGTGCTGCGGAACTTGGCGCGCGGGGCGTAGTACTTCGCCGCTGGTGCTCTCCGCCTGCGATGGTGCGGCGGGGAGCGATGCACGACCGAACGCAGTCACCGGCACCACCCAGTCTTCAACCAGAACCGCCCATGCAGACCATTCGTACCCTCACCGCACTGACCGTCGCCGCGCTGCTCGCGTCGCCGACCGTCGTGCGTGCGCAGGCCGCCGCCGCTCCCGCGCCGGCCGGTCCGGAAGTCGGGCAGGTCGCGCCCGAGTTCACCATCAACGTGATCGGCAAGGAAGGCACCGCCCGTCCGCTGACGCTGTCGTCGCTCAAGGGGCAGACGGTCGTCCTCGCCTTCTTCCCGCGCGTGCGCACCTCCGGCTGCACCACGCAGATGGAATCGTACCGCGACAAGTACGCGGAGCTGTTCAACAGCGGCCGCAAGGTCACGCTGATCGCGATCAGCACCGACAGCAGCGCGGCCCAGCAGGCGTGGGCGCGCGATGCCAACTTCCCGATGCTGTTCGGCAGCGACGTGGGCGGCCCGGTGGGCACGCTCTACGGCGCGTTCATGAGCGGCAACGGCATCGACAACCGCTACCTGTACGTGATCGATCCCGACGGCAAGGTCTCGTACACCGCCAAGCCGTTCAAGCAGATGGTGGACGCGGCGTACATCGATCTCGGTGCAGCCGTGGCAAAGGCTTCCGGGGCACGCTGAGCTGGTTGGCCGCAGTGCAATACGCCACGGGCACACCTGTCATGGGTGTGCCCGTGGTCGTTTGTGGTGATCCGCCCCGAAGTCCTCGCCGCTTCAGGACACCTGCAGCGTCAACCGCATCGCTACCGCGCTGGCCGGGCAGCCCTGTCGCCATTCGTGCGATGCCATGATCGCCGCCGGCGCCGCGGACCGCTCGGTGCACTCGAAGCCGAAGCGGGGCCAGTACGCGGCCGCGGTCTCGGTGAGCAGGTAGATCGCAGACAACCCCTCATCCCCGGCCCACGCGAGCCGATCGTGCGTCAGCGCGGCGCCGATGCCGTGTCCGCGCCAGCCACCATGTACGACAGCTGATCGCAGCAGGCCGTAGCGACCCGTGCCATCGTCGTAGCGCTCGACGCCCGCGGCGCCGACCACCGCGCCGGACGCAACCTCGATCGCCACGGCGAATTGCGGCCCGAACTGCGCCTCGATGCCGTTGGCTGCGAGCTGTGCTGCGGTGAGCAGCGCTGCGACTGCAACGAGATCGTCGAGTGCTGCGGGCCGGATCATGACTGCGGGTTCGAC
>JANMON010000348.1:0-2863 GCA_031369265.1 Gemmatimonadaceae bacterium
AGGATGCCGAGGGCAGCGGAGCGTGGGATACACACGGGCCGGTGGCGGAAGCGGTGCGCGCGATCAAGGCGGCGGTGCCGGCGTTGCTCGTGATCACCGACGTCTGCATGTGCGAGTACACCGATCATGGGCACTGCGGACTGCTGCACGAGCAGGACGTGGACAACGACGCCACGCTCGAACTGCTCGCGCGCGAGGCCGTGATGCACGCCGAGGCGGGTGCCGACATGATCGCACCCAGTGACATGATGGACGGGCGCGTGGGGGCGATTCGTTCGGCACTGGATGCGGCCGGATTCTCGCAGATTCCGATCATGTCGTACGCGGCCAAGTACTCCAGTGCGTTTTACGGTCCGTTTCGCGAGGCGGCCGAGAGCACGCCGGCGTTCGGCGATCGTCGCAGCTACCAGATGGACCCCGCCAACAGTGACGAGGCGATGCGCGAAGTGGCGCAGGATGTGGCCGAAGGGGCGGACATCATCATGGTGAAGCCGGCCGGGGCATACCTGGACATCATCCGTCGCGTGAAGGACGGCACCGGGATGCCGGTGGCGGCGTATCAGGTGAGCGGTGAATACGCGATGCTGCACGCCGCTGCCGAGCGCGGCTGGCTGGACCTGGAGCGCGCGATGCTCGAGAGCCTGGTGGCGATCCGGCGGGCGGGCGCGGACATCATCCTGACCTATTTCGCCATTACGGCGGCGCGGGCGCTGGCCGCTTCGCGCTGACCGGCGCACCGAACCGGCGTCGCTCCTGCTATTCTGCCGGGGCGGAGCAGCCGCCGATGGCCCACTCGATCTTTTCCGGCACATGTTCAATCCCTGGCACGACCTTCCACCCGGCGACAAGCCGCCCGAGCACGTCACCGCCGTGATCGAGATTCCGGCCAAGAGCCGGAACAAGTATGAACTCGACAAGCAGAGCGGTTTGCTGAAGCTGGATCGGGTGCTGTATTCCGCCGTGCATTATCCGGGCGATTACGGTTTCATCCCGCGCACGCTGCACGAGGACAACGATCCGCTCGACATCATCATCCGGATCAACGAGCCGACGTTCCCGGGCTGCCAGATCGACGCGCGGCCGGTGGGCGTGCTGAAGATGCTGGACAAGGGCGAGCCGGACGACAAGGTGCTGGCCGTGCCGATGCACGACCCCATTCACGACGAAGTGCACGACCTGGGCGACCTGCCGAGCCACTTCCTGCGCGAGGTGGAGCACTTCTTCAAGATCTACAAGGATCTCGAGGGCAAGCGGGTCGAGATCATCGGCTGGTTCGATGCCGAGGAGGCTCGGCGGATCATCAGCGAGAGCATCGATCGGTACAACGCGAAGTACGGGGCGGGGGCGGCCGGGGCCTGAGGTCTGGCCTGGCGAGGAGCGGCGGGTCGGTGCGGCTCTCTTCCGCGCCGACCCGTTTGTGTTATGGCAGCGGTCGGCAGGCCTGCAACTTGCTCCAGTGATCGGTACTCGCGCCGCGTTTCACCGGATCACTGGAGCCCGATCATGCGCCTGCCACGCCCGGTTTTTCTCTGTGCCTTGTTGCTCGCCACAGCCTGCGGGTCCGACGAAAGCGTCGGGGTCGGCGGCGTCGCACCTGCCATCGACGGCCGACTGGTGGCCTCGCTCCAGTCACCCGTCATCGCCGCCGGTGATCAGGACGTGAACTTCATCATGAACGTCCGCAGTTCGCTGCCCGAGGATGCGTCGGGGGGTGTTTGCGCGCAGGTGGTGGAGGCGCGTCCCGCGAACTCGCTGTCGTGGAGCGACGTGACCTCCACCACATCGGCCTGCATCGCGCTGGTGGTGGTGGTCTCGCCAGCGTCCACGGCACAGTTCACCGGCGTCGCCAGCCTGGCGCGGCTGCGCCAGGTGGCCGGCGGCGTGAGCGGGGCGCCGCTGCGGGTGCGCGTGCGTCACACGCTGGCAGGAGCACGCGGCGTGTACGCGGTACAATCGGCGGAGCTGGGCTGGTCGGTGCCGTAAGCCGGATGTGCGTCGCGCTTCGTGGCAACTGGCGTTTATATTTGCCATCGTCAGGTGACGGCAGGGGCTGGCACTGACTGCACGCCTTCCGTCTCACACCTTCTCTCCCGGTGTGCCGAGCACGATCAGCGTGGCGGCCGATCAGGCGAAGCTGCGAGCCGTGGCCGGTGCTGCCGCGCAGACGGTCTTTCTGCGCGTCCGCCACGTCGTCTCACGCAACGGTGTCGCCATCGGTGTGCAGAGCGCCGAACTGCCGCTCAGCGTGCCGTAGCGCCTACTCCGCGTCCAGCATCAGGTAGCGGTACGCCACCGCCGCCACGATCGCACCCACGATCGGCGCCGCGAGATACAACGCCAGCCCTTCGTATGCGCCCGTCGCAAGCATCGGCCCGATCGTGCGCGCGGGATTCATGCTGCCGCCGGTCAACGGTGCGATGGCGAGAAAGCCCGCCGTGGCAGCCATGCCCACCGCCAGTCCACCCAGCTTCGGCCCCTTGGCATCGGTGACGGTGCCAATGAACGCCAGCATCACGAATGCCGTGGCCAGCGCTTCCAGCGTGAAAGCCTGGGTGGTGGTCACGTCCAGTGACACCAGCTGCCGCGTGCCGCGCGACGCCTCCCACAACGCCGATGGAAAGATCCCCTTCAGCGTGAAGGCGGCCACGATCGCACCGGCGAATTGACCGGCGATGAACGTACCGGCCTGCTGCGGCGTGATGCGGCCCGTCACCAGCAAGCCGAGGGACACGGCCGGATTGAAGTTCGCCCCGAATCGCAGGAACGCGCTGGTCATCATGAACAGCACCAATCCATGCGCCAGTGCAACGTCGATCAGCCCCGCACCCGCATCGGCATTCCGCGTCTGCATCAGCGCCGCACC
>JANMON010000341.1:0-4427 GCA_031369265.1 Gemmatimonadaceae bacterium
GCAGCGCGAGCGGATGGCCACCATGCGCGCCACGCGCGACAACGTGGCGGTGCAGGCGCACCTCGATGCGCTGCGCACGGCGGCCCGCGGCTCCGACAACCTGGTGCCGCTGATCCTCGACTGCGCGCGCAGCTATGCCACCCTGTACGAGATCCGTGCTGCACTGGAGGATGTCTTCGGCGCCTACCGCGAGCCGGTGTTCTTCTGATATCTCCAAGGCACGTGTGGTGTTCGTGCCGGTCGCCGAGGTGGCGGTCGGCACGAACCTGTTTCTGGAATCAGTCGGTGCAGCACGCAGGTCCTCAACACCCTACCTGGAAGCGTTCTTCATGATCGGAGCCTGGCGTAGCCTGCGGCACAGCAGTGGTGTGGCCGCATTCTTCGTGTCGTCGGCGTGGCCATTGGCGGCGCAACATCCCTTTGCTGCCTCGACCGCGTACGATCCAGCGGTGCCCACGCCACGCGCAGTGCTCGGCTACGAATTGGGCGAGCGCTTCACGCCGCATCACCTGCTGATGCGCTACATCGAACGTGCCGCGCTGGCCAGCAAGCGGCTCCGCGTGGACACGCTGGCGCGGACCTTCGAGGGGCGCGAGGTGGTGGTCGTCGTGGCCAGCAGCGAAGCCAACATGCGCCGCATCGCCGAGATCAAGGCTGCCGCCGGCCGCATCGCCGATCCACGCGGGCAGGCGGCCGCCGAGATCGATGCGCTGGTGAAGAACACCCCGGCCATCGTCTGGCTCGGCTACACCGTGCACGGCAACGAGGCTTCCGGGACCGAGGCCGCGATCGCCGGCGTCTACCAGCTGGCCGCCGGCACCGATGCGGAGACGCGGATGATCCTCGACAGCACCGTGGTGCTGATCGACCCGGTGCAGAACGCCGATGGCCATGAACGCCATGCGCAGGACACCTGGCGCGCGCGTGGGTCGATGGGCATTCCAACCACACCCGGCGCGCTGGTGCACAGCGGGTCGTGGCCCGGGCCGCGCACCAGCCACTACTACTTCGACCTGAATCGCGACTGGTTCATCCAGTCGCATCCCGAGACCCGCGCCCGCGTCAGCACGGTGTTCTCCTGGTGGCCGCACGTGGCGGTGGACCTGCACGAGATGGGGTTCAACTCCACGTACTACTTTGCGCCGCCGATGGAGCCGGTGAACAAGAACGTTCCGCCGGTGATCCTGCAGTGGTGGGACATCATGGCCAAGGGCATCGGCAGCGCCTTCGACCGCAACGGCTGGAGTTATTTCCGTCGCGAGGGCTACGACGAGTTCTATCCGGGCTACGGCATCAGCTTCCCGCTGCTCACCGGTGCGGTCGGCATGACGTTCGAGCAGGCGTCCAGCAATGGTGGCGCCATCCGCCGTCGCGATGGCACGGTGCTCACGCTGCGCGACGCAGCCTCGCATCACTACACCGCGGCCTGGGCCACGCTGCTCACCACCACCCAGCGACGCACGCAGCGTCTGCGTGACTACGTCACGTTCCGTCAGACGGCCACCACCGCATCCACCGCGCCCGCGGTGGTGTTCGAGCGGGACGTGCACGGTCGCGCCGATTCGCTGGCCGCACTGATGCTCGACAACTCCATCGAGGTGCGACGCATCGACGGACCGGTGACCCTGACTGGCGCGGCGCCGTTCTCGGAAGCGGCGCGACCGACGGTGTCGCTCAACGGTGCCTATGTCGTGAACATGGCGCAGCCGCAGGGCCGCCTCGCCACCGCCATCCTCGAGCAGGACGCGGTGCTGGATTCGAGCTTCATCGCCGGTGAGATCGAGGGACGCCGTACCGGTGCTCCGTCGCGCTTCTACGACGTGACCGGCTGGTCGCTGCCGTATGCGTTCCGGGTGCGCGCCTTCTCCACCCGCACGCCACCCGCCGGTGGCACACTGACCACGCGCGCGATGCTCGCGCCAACCGTCGCCGAGCCGGCGCAGGCGCAGTATGCCTATGCGTTCGAGCCGGGCGGCGAAGCGGCGACGCAATTCCTGGCGCAGATGCTGGCCGACAGTGCGAAGCTGTACTGGGCACCGAAGGCATTCCGCATCGGTGAGGCACGGTTCCCGCGCGGTGCATTCGTGATCCGCGTCGCGGCCAACACCCCTGCGATCCATCAGCGCGTGAAGGACGTGGCGCGGAGCAGCGGTGCCCGTGTGCTGGCCCTGCCCTCGGCGATGGTGGACGAAGGTACGGACCTGGGCAGCAACAGCGTGATCCCCGTGGTGCCATCACGCGTGGCCATGCTCGGTGGCGCGCCGGTGGGCGGCAACTCATTCGGTTTCGCCTGGTACCAGTTCGATCAGCGGATGAAGTATCCCGTGACGTCGATCGGTGTGGATGGCATCGCGTCGGGAATCCTGGCCAACTTCGACGTGCTGGTGATCCCATCCACCGGTGGCGGTCAGCTCGATCGCGCGCTCGGTGATGGCGGCAAGGATCGCCTGACGTCGTGGGTGCGCGCAGGCGGCGTGCTGATCACGCTCGAGAACGCGACCAGCTGGCTGGCTGGCGAACGGCTCGGCCTCTCGCGGTTGCGGATGCGCACCGAACGCACCGACAGTTCGGGCACCGCACCGGTGCGCGTAGATGTGCCGGGTGCAATCCTGCGTGCCCTCACCGACACGCTCTCACCACTGCTCGCCGGTGTGCGTGAAGCCGACGTCCCGGTGCTGCTCGACGGCGATCGCTTCTTCGCCGCACCGCGTGACGTGCGCCCGGGTGAACTGGTGCTGCGGTATGCACCGCGCGCACGCTTGCGCCTCACCGGCTATCTCTGGCCCGAGGCGTGGGATCGCATCGCGGGATCGCCGTATCTGTGGACGGAGCAAGTGGGCGCCGGTCGCGTGATCGGATTTGCCGGTGATCCGAACTATCGCGCGCAGTGGCGCGGCCTGTCGGCGATCTTCGCCAACGCCGTGCTGCTCGGCAAGAGTTTCTGAGCTCCTGATGCCACGCGCCACCGAGAGCCCCTGGTGGGCGTCGTACTTCGACGAGAGCTACCTGCTCGAGTTCGAGCCGCTGTTCGAGGAGACCATCAACCGCGCCGAGGTGACGCGGCTGATGGAACTGCTCGAATTGCCTGACGGCGCGCAGGTGTTGGACTGTCCCTGTGGGCAGGGTCGGCATGCGCACCTGCTGGCGGAAGCCGGCTACGACGTCACCGGCGTGGATTATTCTTTGCCGCTGCTGCGTATCGCGCGTGCCCGCGGCACGGGGAAGCGTCTGCGCTACAAGCGGGGCGACATGCGTGAGCTGCCGGCCGAGTGGTCGGGACGTTTCGACGCGGTGCTGAACCTGTTCACGTCGTTCGGCTTCTTCGACGACGTGAAGGACGATGCGACGGTGATCGCTGAACTCGCGCGCGTGCTGGCGCCGGGCGGTCGGCTGGTCTGGTACGGCGGGAGCCGGGATGGTGTGGTGGCCCGTTGGGTCGGTCGCGACAGCTGGAAGACCCGCAACGGCACCACCGTCTCGCACGAACGCGCGTTCGACCCGTTGAGCGGCGAGATCACCATCCAGACCACGTGGAAGGGTCCCACCGGCGCCGGCCAGCGGATGCACCGGATCCGGCTCTACACCGCCACCCGGCTGGCCGAACTCTGCACCGATGCCGGGCTGGAGGTGGAGGCGGTGTACGACGGCCTCGAGGATCGCCCGCTCCGTCGCACATCCCCCGAGATGCTGCTGGTGGCACGCAAGCCGTTGCTCCCTCGGAAGCGGGCCCGCCGTTAGAATTCCCGGACTGTTCCCAGTCCTCACGACCTGATTTGTCATGACTCGACCGATTCGCGTGCTGGTGGCGAAGCCGGGGCTCGATGGCCACGACCGTGGTGCCAAGGTCGTAGCCGCCGCCCTGCGCGACGCCGGCATGGAAGTGATTTATACCGGACTCCACCAGACGCCCGAGATGATCGCCACCGCGGCGGTCCAGGAAGACGTGGACGTGGTCGGCCTCTCGATCCTGAGCGGCGCCCACATGACGCTCTTTCCGCGCGTGCTGGCGCTGCTCAAGGAGCAGGGTCGCGACGACATCCTGCTCACCGGCGGCGGCATCATTCCGAAGGAAGACATGGAGGCGCTGCGGGCGCAGGGTGTGGGCCAGCTCTTCGGCCCCGGCACCAGCACCGCCGACCTGGTGGAATTCATTCGCACCTGGTTCGCGGTGAAGGAGTCGCAGCCAACGTGACCACGCGTTTGCGGCAGCTCAGCGACGCAGTCCGCGAGGTCGAGGCTCGGATTCGGGAAGGCGGTGGGGCCGAGCGATCGGCCAAGGAACATGCGCGCGGTAAGCTGACCGCCCGCGAGCGCGTGACGACGCTGTGCGATGACGGCGCACCGTTCCTCGAACTCGGATTGCTGGTCGCCTACGACCAGTACGACGGACAGGCGCCGGCCGCGGGTGTGATCACCGGACTCGGTGT
>JANMON010000349.1:0-4764 GCA_031369265.1 Gemmatimonadaceae bacterium
CGGCGGATGTGGTGCTGCTGGTGGACGAGATCACGCGGGTGGCGGATGCCATTCGCGCCAGTCGCGACACGATGCGGATCGCGCGGCAGAGCATCGGTGTGGGGCTGGGACTGTCGGCGGTGGGCATGCTGTTCGCCGCGGCTGGTTTCCTGTCGCCGACCATGGGCGCGCTGGGACAGGAAGTGATCGTTGTGGCTGTGATCCTCAATGCGTTGCGAGCGGCGCGTGGCTGAGGTGCGCACGTGAGCGCGACGATGCTGGTCTGCCTGGGCCGTCCGGCCCTGCAGCACCCGGATGGATCAAGCATCGCGATTGCCGGAAAGGCGGTGGCACTGCTGGCGTACATGCGCCTCACGGCGCAGCGCACCGCGCATCGCGCCTTCCTCGCCGACCTACTGTGGTCGGAGGCCGACGACGAGAAAGGTCGCGCCTCGCTCCGCGGCGCCATCTCGGCGTTGCGTGACCTGCTCGGCACCGACGTGCTCGCCGGTGATGGCGGTGAACTGCGGCTGACGCGCGACGTGCCGTGTGACGTCGCCGACTTCATCAGCGCGGCTGCCAGCGGTGACAACCTCGCGGCGGTGACCGCGTACCGTGGTGACTTCTTCGCCGATTTTGCACTGCCGGGGGCCACCGGGTTCGAACTCTGGGCCACCATCGAGCGGCAGCGGCTGCGCAGCATCTTCGTGCGGTGCGCGGACAGCGTGGTGCAGCAACTGCTGGATACCGGTCGCGCGCGTGCGGCGCTCGAGATCGCGGTCCGGTTAGTGGACGCGGACGATTCGCGGCAACGTTCCTGGCGGCTGCTGCTGGAGTGCCGGCTCGGCGTGCAGGAATTCGCGGCCGCGTTGCTGGATGCGGCGCGGCTGGAGGCGGTGATGCTGGGGCACGACGTGCCGCTGGAGGCTGCGACCCGTGCGCTGTTGCGGCGCGTGGAGCAGCAACAGGCGATTGCACCACAGATCGGCGCACGCGTGATGCAGACCGACCTGGTGGGACGCACGGCGGCGTTCTCGTCGCTGCTCGATCGCTGGAAGGACGTCAGCGCGGGGCACCAGGCAGTGATTGCCATCGGTGGCGAAGCTGGCCTGGGCAAGACGCGCCTGCTGGAGGACCTCGCGACCCGGCTGCGCAGTCATGGCGCGCGGGTGCTGCTGGTGCGGGCGCGGTATGGTGACCGCGGCATTCCCTTCGCGCTGTTGCAGCAACTGGCCTCCGCGCTGGTCGCACTGCCCGGTGCCGCCGGCATCGCACCGGAATCGGCGCGGACGTTGGTCGGCCTCGAACCTCGCCTGGCCAGTACGTTCGCCGCGGCCGATGCGGAGACTGTTTCTGGTGTGGACCTGCCGCTGCGTCGCGCGACGGCGTTGGGTGACCTGATCGGCGCCGTCAGCGATGATCGGCCGGTGACGCTGCTGATCGACGACCTGCACTGGGCCGACGCCAGCTCGGTGACGGCGCTGTCGTCGGCGCTGGCGCGCACGACGGCGTCGCGAGTGCTGGTGGTGGTGGCGCAGCGCAGTCCGATCACCAGCGAGTTCCGTCAACACGTGATTGCGCTCGAGGCGCTCGAGACCGCGGACCTGGAGCAGATGCTGGGCAGCATGCTGGTCGCCGCGGGTCCGGGCGTGACACAGGCCATCGCAGTGCAGCTGCACGTGTCCACACGCGGCGTGCCGCTGCTGGTGATGGAAGCGCTGCAGCTGCTGGTGCAGGAGTCGCTGCTGGTGCCGAGCGACGGGGCCTGGGTGGTGCAGGACGCGCCGGCTGTCCTGGCGCGATTACAGTCGCTGGACGTGATGACGGAGCGCCTCGCGCAACTCGATGCGCGGATGCGCGGCCTGCTACTACAGCTGTCACTGGCGTCGGTGGGTATCCGCAGCGATGTGCTGCGTGCCGATCCATCCGCGAGCGCCAATGGCGAGGATGCGCTGGCGCGGTTGCAGCTCGGTGGCTGGATCACCGCGTCGGGCGATGTGCTCTACGTGAGCCACGACGAGATCAGTCGTGCGGTGGTGGAGACCGCATCGGCCGAGGACCTGCGTGTGGCGCGGGCTGCATTGGTGGCCGGGCTGGGCGTGGCGACGGCGCACGACATCGGCGAGGCGCGATTGCTGGCGAGGTTGCTCGCGGACGCCGGTGATGTCGGCGCGCTCTATCGGCTGCTGGATCGTTGGGACGCGAGCGCACCGCCCGGACGACGCGTTGGTGGGTGGCGCGGGGCTGGTGCGCAGCTGCTTGGCGCCACGCTGACCCCCTCGCTCACTCAGCAGCTCGCGCGCTGCGAGCCGTGGACTAACCGCATCGCCCCCGTCGCCCGCCGCTCGGTGATGGTGCTGGTCGCCGCTGGCGTCGCGATCACGCTCGGGCTGCTGGTCCGTGCGCGCGAGCGGACGCCGGCGGCGATCCGGTTCGTGACGCGGCCGCTGGCGTCGTCCACGGCCGGCATCGCGCCGGAGATCGCGGTGGAGATCCTCAATGGCGCTGGCTCGCGCGTCATCGCCACCGGCGACACGGTACATCTCAGCCTCACCAGTGCGAGTGCGCGGCTGGAAGGGAATCTCACGGCGGTTGCGGATAGTGGGCTGGCGCGGTTTCCCACCGCGCGCATGACGGGTGATCTCGATTCTGCCCACTACCTCGTTGCGCGAATGGGCGCGCTTCGCACGCCGCCCGTGCGCCTGCTCGGAGTCCATGACGCGGCCGTGCGTGTAGCCGCCGCGCGCATCGCTGATCCCAGGTCCGGCGTGACGCGCGGTGACACGCTGGTGCTGAACGCCGGTGTGCGCACGGTGGTGGAGCTCGACCTGCGTTACACGTCGCCCTGGATGTCGGCGTCGGTGATGCTGGCCGGGGTGCCATCGTGGGGCGATCCGGCGACATCGTGGATCGAACTCGGGTCCTTCGCCACGCCGGCGCGCAACGCGACGCGCTTCACCATGGTGCCGATCACGGCACCCGCCAAGCCCGGTCGTTATCGCCTGCTCCTGGTGCTCGGCGCCGAGTCGGACGCCGCGCACATCGCCTCCGGGACCAATTGGGCGGCGGGCGCGCCGCGGTGGGGCGATGGCAATGACATCGCACATTGGGGAGAGGCTGAAATCTCGCTGGCGCGGCGTACGGGGCACGTGAGCTTCGAAGGCCCGCAGTGGTTGTATCGCGGCGAGCGACGCGGGAGCGTGCATCTCGGCGCGGCGGTGGTCGAGGTGATCGTGGAGGAGCCGTCTCAGGCTGCGGCGCGCGGCGCTGTGTCGGCGAGCGGTGGGGTCGCGACGCGCTGAGGCGTCCGCCGTGTGTGGCGTGTGGGAATGGTTGGCGGGATCGCGCGTCGATTGACGATTGATTCACGCCGCGCTGCGTGAATGGGCGAGGCTTGCCTCTCTCTCCCCGCCACCGATGGTCCGATGCCCGATTCCTTGCGGTCGCGCGAAGTACCTCCTGCCGATGTCGGGGCGATGCCCCCGGTGCGGGTGTCGCCGGCGCGCCCCACCACCCTGCAGTTGATGGCACAGGAGGCGCTGCTGTCGAAGACCGCCGTGCGGGCCCTGGCACTGGCGGTGGTGGCGGGGCGCGTGAGCTCGACGGAGTTGTGCCGGGCGGTGGACGGCCGGGTGGTGTATGCGGTGCTGATTGCCGAGCCGGGGCGGGGGCCGAAGCGGGTGGTGCTGATCGACGCGCGGAGTGGCGCGGTGGTGCGCGAGGAGGGCTGAGGGGCCTGCGACCGCCGCTTGCGATTGAAGCGGAGGGGCGGTCGGGTTAGGTTAGGGGTCTGTCGCGAACGGTCCGCGGGTTGGGCCGGGCAGTGACGGGACGTAGCGCAGCCCGGTAGCGCACCTGAATGGGGTTCAGGGGGTCGCAGGTTCGAATCCTGTCGTCCCGATGGTAGAAAACTTTGTGGCACAACGAGTTCCGACCCCCTGAATCTTCGCGGTTCAGGGGGTCGGTGCCATTTGTGGTGCCGCTTTGTCCCCGATGGTGTCCCCACGGGGTCGGGAGCTGGTGCCAAAATCACTGCAGCGTGTCGGTCCGGTACTGCGGGTATGGGGCGCCGGTCGACGGGAACGTGGTTCGCATGTGCTGCATCACGGCCAGTACCTCCTGCATGAGATGGAGCGCCGCCGGGTCGACGGCCGTACGCCCGAGGCCATGCAGCACAGACGCCAGTGGCAGTGGATGGCCCGTTCCACCGAGCGCGATTGTCGAGCGCCACGGGTGCCGTCGCGGCCATCGTCCGCGCACGGAAGAGGGGACAAGCGGCTCGCTGGACGCCCCGTAGATGCCGATGACTGCCGGAGGTGATGCGCCGGCCCGAGGCCGCTGCTCAGGCTCCGGCGTGCTCCGACGGGCACTGGACCCGCTTCAACCGCGTCGCGATGACCAGAATCACAGCACCAAGGCGACGCTCGCCGAGGACCAGCACGCACGTCCGCAGCGGGCATGCCCTCGGAATTCGATGGCCGTCACGCGCCAGAATTCGCGTCGAGCAGCACCCGTTCAGTCGTGCCGAACAGCGCTCGCATTCTCGTCGCCGTGACTTCGCGATCCGTGCGACCGCGGGTATGGTCGGCGCCCCAACTCGGCAAGAACCGCCTCGACTGCCCGCGGCTCGGGCGGTTTGACGAGATGATGGTCGAAGCCGGCTTCGGTCGTGCGGCGACGGTCTCCCTTCTGCCCCCACCCGCTCAATGCCACCAGCACCACATTCCGCAGACTGGGCTCCTGACGCAACCGGCGCGCGACCTCGTACCCGTCCATCCCCGGCAT
>JANMON010000350.1:0-15825 GCA_031369265.1 Gemmatimonadaceae bacterium
TGATTCAGCGCGGCATCGACGTGCTACGCACCTTGGCGCGAGCGTAGTTTTCCAGAAAAACAGGAATTGTTGGCACGGGCTTACGTCGCCGACTATCATTTGCCGAAAACGATTATGGACCGGTCTACAACCCGGCCTGACCGCTAAAGCTTTCCGAATCGGAAGAGTCGGCGTCGGGAAATCTAACGACAACCGTTTCTTGGATCACCAAATAAAATCGACCACGCACATCCGAGAGGAACCTGCCTTGATCCGCTTTCTTCGGCTCCCGATCGACACACTGCTGCACGGCATTTCGTACGCCGTGTTGAATTGCCTGATTCATAGCCCCACGCCCCTGGATGAAGAGCAGACGTGGAAACTCATCACGCAGCCGGAACCGATGTGGCGACGCCGGCTTCGCGAAATGTATCCGCCATCGTTTTTGCGCCAGATTGTGTTGTTGGGCAGGCAGTATCAGGACGCGGCGCTCGGCATTGCGATCCTGGCGGCGGGGAAGCATCTGTTCGTCGAGAAGCCGATCGCGGTCACGCTGGAAGAGGCCGACGACCTCGTCGGCGCCGCCGAGCGCGCGGGCGTGATGCTGCAGGTCGGTCATGTGGAGCGCTTCAACCGCGCCGTGCGCGCGGCGTGGCCGCACCTTGCCGATCCCCTCTTCGTACAGAGCGACCGGCTGGCGCCGTACACGCCACGCGGCGCCGACGTGGCGGTGGTGCTGGACCTGATGATCCACGACATCGACCTGGTGGCCACGATCGTGGGCAGCCCGGTGGTTGACGTCAGCGCGGTGGGCGTGCCGGTGCTCACCGACACGCTCGACATCGCCAATGCGCGACTCGAGTTCGCCAGCGGTGCGGTGGCGACGATCACCGCCAGCCGCGTGTCGCGCGACAAGACGCGGAAGCTGCGCATCTTCCAGCGCAGCGGCTACGTGTCGCTGGACCTGGGCACCGGTGCGGGGATGTTCTTCCGGATGCGCGCCGACGTCGATCCGCGCGACTTTGCGGCGCAGGCCACCTCGCTCGAGCAGTTCGTGGAACCGGTACCGCTGTTCGCGCCCGAGGGCGAGCCGCTGCGGCTGGAGATGGACAGCTTCGTGGCGGCGATCAAGGGAGAGCAGCCGGTGGTGGTCACCGGTGCCGCAGGCCGCGAGGCGCTCTCCACGGCGCTCCGCATCGTGACGGACATCGACCGTCACTCGACGCGCCTGCGCGGTGGTGCCCTGAGGCCTGCGTGAGCGCCGTCGAGGTCATGATCGTCGCTGGCGAGCCGTCGGGCGACATGCATGCGGCGGCGATGGTGCAGGCGCTGCGCACGCGTCGGCCCGACCTGCACCTGGTGGGCGTTGGCGGTGGTCGCCTGGCGGCCGAGGGCGTGGAGCTGCTGGAGCGCGCCGAAAAGATCGCGGTGGTGGGCTTCGTCGAGGTGATCAAGCACCTGCCGATCCTGCGCCGGCTGATGCAGTCATTGCGGGCGCGCCTCGACACGGGGCGTGTGAAACTGCTGGTGCTGATCGACTATCCCGGCTTCAACATGCGCCTCGCGAAGGAAGCGAAACGGCGCGGCATTCCGGTGCTCTACTACATCACGCCGCAGGTCTGGGCCTGGCACAAGAGCCGCGTGTCGCAGCTGCGTGACAACGTGGCGCAGGCGGCCGTGATCCTGCCGTTCGAGGAGCGCCTGCTGCGTGAGGCGGGCGTGAACGCGACGTTCGTCGGTTCACCGTTGATCGATGCCACGCAGCAGCTGCCGTCGCGTGACGACGCCTGCGCGACCCTGGCGCTCGATGCATCACGGCCGGTGTTGTCGCTCTTTCCCGGCAGTCGCGCGGGAGAGATCGGCCGGCACCTGCGCGACTTCGTGGCCACCGCCGAGGCGGTGGTGGCGCAACGACCGGACGTCCAGGTGATCGTCAGCGCTCCGCCGTCGGTCACGCTGGATCCGGCGATCTGCCCGTTCCCGATCGTGCGCGACGCGTCCTACACGGTGTTTCGCGCCTCGACCGCTGCGATGTGCAAGAGTGGCACGACCACGCTGGAAGCCGCGCTCTGCGGCTGCCCACTGGTGGTGGCCTATCGCACCAGCGCGATGACCTATGCCATCGCGAAGCGACTGGTGACGCTGCCGAACATCGCGCTGGTGAACATCGTCGCCGAGCATCGCGTGGCGCCGGAATTCATCCAGGATGCGTTGCGCGCCGATGTCGTGCTGCCGGCACTGCTGCCGCTGCTCGACATGCGATCGCCCGAACGCGCGCAGATGCTGGACGCACTGGCGGACGTGCGCCGTCGCATGGGTGAGCCGGGTGCCGCGGTGCGCGTGGCGGCGATGGTCGACGAGCTGCTGGCGTGACCGCGCCGGACGTGGACGGGCAGGGCGATGCGCGATCGCTGGCCGATGCGCGTCGTGCCCGCTGGCTCTCGCTGGTCGGTTCGTGGATCATCCGCATGATCGGCGTCACCTGGCGCGTGCGCATGATCGACGCCGCGCCCGTAGATCGCCTGCGGCACGATGGACAACCGGTTGCCCTGCTGCTGTGGCACGGGCAGTTGCTGCCGCTTCTCTACGTGATGCGCTTCCAGTCCATCGCCTGCCTGATCAGCACGCACAAGGATGGCGAGCTGATTGCGCAGATCGCGCGTCGGCTGGGGTGCAAGCTGGTGCGCGGCAGTTCATCGCGTGGTGCGGATCGCGCACTGCTCGGGCTCGTGCGCACGTTGCGCGATGGCTTCACGATCGCGGTCACACCGGACGGCCCCCGCGGCCCGTACCGCAGTTTCGCGGCTGGAGCACTGGTCGCCGCACATCGCGCCGAGGCTCCGGTGGTGGCGTTCGGGGTGCACGCATCCCGCGCCTGGTATCTGGGGAGCTGGGACCGATTCATGATCCCGAAGCCATTCGCGCGGCTCACGATCGTATTCGATACGCCGCGGCTGGTGCCGGGTGGCTCGTCGCGTGACGCGGCGGCGGCGATCCCCCTGTTCACCGAGCGCATGGCGATGGTGGCCGCCCGTGCCGCTGGCTGATCTCGCCGAGCGTGTCTGGTATGGCGACTCCGCCGGCGTGCGTTTCGTGCGCGCGGTGCTGTCGCCATTCTCGGTCCTCTACGGTGGCGCCATCGCGCGGATCAACGCCGCCAGCGATCGATCACCGCCGGCACCGGGCCCGATCGCCGTCCTGTCGATCGGCAACCTGACGGTCGGCGGCACCGGCAAGACGCCGGTGAGTGCGTGGTTCGCGGCACGACTTCGGGCGGCTGGAGCGTCGCCGGCGATCGTGCTGCGCGGGTACGGTGACGACGAGGTGCTGGTGCACCGGCTGCTGAATCCCGACGTGGCCGTGCTGGCGGATGCCGAGCGGGCCCGTGGCGTGCAACGCGCCGCACAGGGCGGGGCCGACATCGCGATCCTCGATGATGCATTCCAGCACCGGCGCGCCGCGCGCGATGCCGACGTGGTGCTGGTGAGCGCCGACCGCTGGACCGGTGCGGTGCGCCTGCTGCCGGCAGGCCCGTTCCGGGAGCCCCTCGACAGCCTGCAGCGGGCGTCGCTGGTGATCGTGACGGTGAAGGCCGCGTCGGCGGCCACGGTGCGCGAGACGGTCCGTGCGATTCGGGCAGCGACGGCGGCTCCCGTGACCTCCGTGGACCTGGCACCGACGGCCTTCGTGAACGTCATCACGCACGAGGAGCAGCCGCTTTCCGCCTGGCGCGGCCGACGGGTGCTGACGGTGAGCGCCATCGGTGATCCCGGCGCCTTCGCGGCGCAACTGGCGCGGCTCGGCGTGGCCACCGAGCCGCGAGTGTTCGCCGATCATCATCCATTCGACGCCGCGGATGTGTCGCGCCTGGTGCAGGCGGCGGCTGGTTTCGACGCCGTCGTCTGCACGCTGAAAGACGCCGTGAAGCTCGGTCCGCAATGGCCGGGTTCGGCCTGTTCCCTGTGGTACCTTTCCCAATCAGTCGTTCCGCGCGACGGCGCCGACGCCTTGGACGCTCTGGTCCGGTCGGTGCTTCAGGCGCGGCGGAATGGCCCCACCTTTCCCGACCTTTCACGCTGACGAGCTGAACTATGGCGACCGATCTCCGGCTGCCGACCACCAACATCGTCCTTCCCGACAAGGACCGATTCCTCGACGAGCACAATCCGTTCGAGGCGATGATGTCGCGCTTCGACCGCGCCGCCGAGTTGCTGGATCTCGATCCAGGGATCTACAAGATCCTGCGGAATCCCGAGAAACAGCTGACGGTGTCGATCCCGGTCCACATGGACAACGGTGACGTCGAGGTGTTCACCGGCTATCGGGTGCTCTACAACACGTCGCGTGGACCGGCCAAGGGCGGCATCCGCTTCGACATGCAGGTGAACCTCGAAGAGGTGAAGGCGCTGGCCGCGTGGATGACGTGGAAGTGCGCGGTGGTCAACCTGCCGTTCGGCGGTGCGAAGGGTGGCGTGATCTGCGATCCGGCCCAGCTCAGCGTCGGCGAACTGGAACGCCTCACGCGCCGCTACACCTCGAACATCATCTCGCTGCTCGGTCCCGACTCCGACGTGCCGGCACCGGACGTGAACACCAACGAGCGCGTGATGGCGTGGGTCATGGACACCTACTCCATGCACATGCGCCACACGGCATCGGCGGTGGTGACGGGCAAGCCGCTGGAACTCGGCGGTTCAGCGGGCCGCAAGGAAGCCACTGGGCGCGGCTGCATGATCGTGACCCGCGAGGCGCTGCGCGAACTGGGCATGCCGGTGCGCGGCACCACGGTGGCGGTGCAGGGCTTCGGCAACGTCGGCTCGACGGCCGCAATGCTGCTCGAGCGCGAGGGGTGCCGCGTGACGGCGATCAGCGATCGCACCGGCGGCGTGCACAATCCGCAGGGCATCGATGTGATGGCGGCGATCGACTACGTGAAGCGCAACCGCGACCTGGCAGGGTTTGCCGGCGGTGACCCGATCACCAACGACGAACTGCTGACGCTCGACGTGGACGTGCTGGTCCCGGCCGCGATGGAGAACGTGATCACGTCCAAGAACGCCCCCAAGCTGCAGGCGAAGATCATCTGCGAAGGTGCCAACGGTCCCACCACCGCGGCCGCCGATGCGATCCTCGAGGAGAAGGGGATCTTCATGATCCCGGACATCCTCGCCAACGCCGGCGGCGTGACGGTCTCGTACTTCGAGTGGGTGCAGAACCGCGGTGGCTACTACTGGACCGAGGAGACGGTGAATACGCGCCTCGAGGAGATCATGACGCGCAGCTTCACCGACGTGCGCAGCCTGGCGCGACAGCACAAGGTGAACATGCGCACGGCAGCGTACATGCTGGCCATCAGCCGGGTGAGCACCGTGCACAAGTTGCGCGGCATCTACGCCTGACCGGTGGAGATGGCGCTGGCGGTCGTTGGCCGCGCACACGACGCCACGTTCGGCGCCGCGATCGCCGAGTACGAGCGCCGGGCGGCGCGTTACTGGCCGCTGGTGGTGCGTGAGGTGAAGGAGGCCGGTGGGCGCAGCGTGGCGCCCGCCGTCACCCGTCGGCAGGAGGGCGAGCGGTTGCTGGAGGCCTGCCTTGGCCGCGGCGACCTCGTGGCCTGCGACGAACGCGGGTCGGCGATGACGAGCGCTGAGTTCGCGGCCTGGCTGGGGCGGCTGCGCGATTCGGGAGGTGCGGTGAGCTTCGTCATCGGTGGCGCCTTCGGTCTCGATGACGCGGTGCGCGCCCGCGCCACACGTGTGCTCTCGGTGGCGCCATGGACGCTGCCGCACGAGATGGCGCGGCTGGTGCTCACCGAGCAGCTGTACCGCGCCGGCACCATCCTGCGTGGGGAGCCGTATCACAAGTGACGGCGCAGTGCACACCGTGCGCCGCTGGCAGCGGGCGCTATCTTCGCAGTGCGCCGGCCCGGACGCGATCCGCCTCCGGCCGCATCTCGGTTGACGTCCGGAGGCTTGACGTGGTCCTGCACGGAGGCGTGATGCGCCCTGTTCGACAGCAGCGGATGATTCGCGCGTGCGCAACGGAGCGCTGTCGATGTCGGTGAGCGCGCGGGTGGACCGGCTGCCGCTGGCGATGGGTGCGCTGGCGTCGGCGGTGCGCGATGGCACCTTGCCCGACGGTATGACCGTCACACCGCCGCGTGATCGCCGCAGTTGGCTGGAGCAGATCGAGAGCTGTCGTGAACCGATGATGGGGCTGGGGTGGGGTGCCGCCCTGCGCGAGGCGATGCGGCCCACCGGTGCGGCGGCCGCACGACTGGCGCGTGTCACGGCCGGTCAGGGCGTCGTAGTCACCACCGGCCAGCAGCCGGGCCTCTTCGGTGGCCCGATGTACACGCTGGTGAAGGCCCTCAGCGCACTGGCACTCGCCGATCGCATCGAGAGTGTGACCGGTGTTCCGACGGCGCCGATCTTCTGGGCCGCCACAGACGATGCCGATTTCGCCGAAGGTGCGACTACCTGGCTGCCGAGCAGCGGCTTCCTGCGCGACGCGCGATTGCACTCGGCGCCGCCCGACGGCACGATGATGTCGCACGCCTTCCTTGAGGACGTGACGGAGGCCAAGGCGCTGCTGCAGCGCGCCGCGGCGGGTGCTGCGTGGCCGGAGTTCGTCCGGCACGCACTGCACGCCTATCGCGACGGCGCCACGGTCGGCAACGCCTACGTGGAGTTGATGCGCAGCATCCTCGGACCGCTCGGTATCACCGTCCTGAATGCCGCGCATCCGAGCGTGCGACACCTGTCGGCGCCCTTGCTGCGTCGCGCGCTGGCCGAAGCGGGGCCGGTGGACGCGGCGGTGACGGCGCGCTCGGAGGCCCTGCGTGCGTTGGGCCACTCGCCGCAGGTGGATTCGCTGCCGGATCGATCGCTGGTGTTCGTGGTGCGCAATGGCGTCAAGGAACGCGCGGCGATCTCCGGTGCGTCGGCCATCCTGCCGCGAGTTTCTGATGACCTGCTGTCGCCGAACGTGCTGCTGCGGCCCGTGGTGGAGCGCGCGTTGCTGCCGACGGTGGCGTACATGGCGGGCCCCGGCGAGCTGGCCTACTTCGCACAGGTGAGCGCCGTCTCCACCGCCCTCAGTGTGGCGATGCCGCTGGCGTTGCCGCGCACCAGCCTGCGGATCACGCCACCCGACGTGCAGGCCACGTTGCAGCGGTTGCAGCAGGAACCGGAACAGCTGCGCGACACCACGGCGCTGGTCCGGGCGCTGGCGGCCGATGCGACACCCGATGCCGCGATGGACGCGCTCTCGGCCCTGCGCGCGCAGATCCAGGCCACGGCGCACACCATCCGCCACTCCAAATCCGCCATCGAGCCGGCGGCGCTGGATGGTGCGGTGGCGCAGTTCGCGCATCGCACCGACCGCCTCGAACGTCGCGTGCTGGCGGCATCGAAGCGCACCGTCACCGACCAGCTGCAGCGCGTGGCGCAGGCGCAGTCGATGCTCTGGCCGCACGGTGCGCCACAGGAGCGGATGGTGAATCCGCTCCCGTGGCTGGCGCGCTACGGCACGCCATTGCTGGAGCAGATGCAGCGCGCCTGCGATGAGGAGGCGGTGACGCTGGTGCATGGCGGAGACTGAGCCCGGGAACGTTGTGTCGCGTCCGCCGATCCGTGGATCCGGCGCGGCGCTGGTGGCCGCCGGCGTCCTGATCAGTCGAGTCCTCGGCTTCGCGCGCGATGCGGTGATTGCACACGTGCTGGGGACATCGGTGGCCAGCGGAGCATTGCGCGCGGCGCTGCGCATTCCGAACCTGCTGCAGAATCTCTTCGGCGAAGGCGCGCTGTCGGCATCCTTCATCCCGGTGTACGCCCGCCTGCGCACCGAGGGGCGTGACGCCGACGCGGTGCGCGTGGCTGGTGCGGTCTTCACGCTGCTGGCGCTGCTCTCGTCAGCGCTGGTGCTGGTGGGCGTCAGCTGGTCGAAGGAACTGGTCGGACTGCTGACGCCGGGGTTCACCGCCGAGACGCGAGAGCTGACCACGTCGCTGGTGCGCATCATGTTCCCCGGCGTGGGCTTGCTGGTATTGTCGGCGTGGTGCCTGGGTGTGCTGAACAGTCATCGCAGGTTCTTCCTGTCATACGTGTCGCCGGTGATGTGGAACCTGGCGATCATCGTGGCAGTGCTGCTGGGTCGCGACGGGCGACTGGAGGACGCAGCACGCATGGTGGCGTGGGGCGCGATGATCGGCAGCGCGTTGCAGTTCCTGGTGCAGCTGCCGGCGGTGCTCTCGCTGGTGCGCGGGATCAAGCTCGATCCGGCGTTGGGTGATTCCTCGGTGCGCACGGTGGCGCGCAACTTCGGGCCGGCGCTGATGAGCCGCGGTGTGCTGCAGGTGAGCAGCTTCGTGGACCTGCAGTTCGCCACCATGCTCTCGGCCAACGCGGTGGCGGCACTCGGCTATGCGCAGTCGATCACGCTGCTGCCGGTGACGCTCTTCGGCACCGCGATCACCGCTGCCGCCTTGCCGGCGATGTCGTCGGAAGGAGGTGAGGGGGAAACGCGCAGCGCGGCGCTACGCACACGACTGGCCGCGAACCAACAACGGATCGCGTTCTTCATCGTCCCATCGGCAGCGGCGTTCCTCGCGGTGGGCGATGCACTGGCTGCCGCGCTCTATCGCTCCGGACGTTTCGGTGCGGCCGATACCACCTGGCTGTGGGCCATCCTCGCCGGCGCTGCACTCGGCCTGCTGGCGTCCACCCTGGCACGGCTCTACAGCTCCGCGTTCTTCGCGCTCCAGGACACCGCCACGCCATTACGCTTCGCCCTGGTGCGGGTGACCGTCGGCATGGTGCTGGCCTACCTGCTCGGCATCCGGCTGCCGGTGTGGCTCGGCGTTGATTCGCGCTGGGGTACCACCGGCCTCACGCTGGCGGCAGGCATTGCCGGATGGACCGAGTTCGCCCTGCTGCGCGGTGGATTGCGGCGGCGCATTGGTGCATTGCCCGTGGTGCTGCCACACCTGCTCACGCTCTGGGGTTGCGCAATCGTAGCCGCCGCCGTGACCTGGGCGGTGCGGGTGCCGTGGATCGGCGTGTCCGGTGTGCCACAACGGCTGGAAGCGGTGGGATTGCTGGCGCTCTTCGCCGCCACGTACGGTGTGATGACGCTGCTGCTCAAGGTGCCCGAGGCGGTCGCGCTGTGGAGCCGCATCCGCCGCCGGCGCCTGCCCGCCGCGTAGCGTCGCCGTCGTAGATTTCGGCATGTCTGCGATTCCCGACATCGTTGCCGGCAAGCTGGCACATCTTCCCGATTCCCCCGGCGTCTATCTCTGGAAGGATGCGGCCGGGTTGGTGCTGTACGCGGGCAAGGCGAAGAGCCTGCGGTCGCGCGTGCGGAGCTACTTCGCCAGTGACCACGAGACGAGTGTCAAGACGCGGCACCTGGTGCGGCTGATACGCGACGTCGAGACGATCGTGGTGCCGTCGGAGGCGCATGCGCTGATCCTCGAGAACAACCTGATCAAGGAATACAAGCCGCGCTTCAACATCGCGCTGCGCGACGACAAGTCGTATCCGTACATCAAGGTCACGTTGAACGAGCCGTACCCGCGAGTGTTCGTGACGCGCCGATTCCAGTCGGATGGTGCGCGGTACTTCGGGCCGTACACCGACGTGGGTGCGATGCGTCGCGCGCTGAACGTGGTGAAGCGCATCTTCACCGTGCGGTCGTGCCGCTACGACATGCCGGCCGAAATGCCCGAACGGGCCTGCCTGGACTGGCACATCGGTCGGTGCAAGGCGCCCTGCATCGGATTGCAGTCGCTGCAGGATTATCGGGCCATGATCGCCGACGTGGTGCAGTTCCTCGATGGCCGACCCGATGAGGTCACGCGCCGTGTGCGCGCCATGATGGAGGCCGCCTCGGCAGCGCTGGAATTCGAGCGGGCGGCGGAACTGCGCGATGCGCTGCTGAAGCTGGAGTCGATCGAGGAACCGACGGTGGTGATGCAGGTGGAAGGCGGCGATCGCGACGTGGTGGGTTTCGCGCGGGACGGCGACGACGCCTGCGTCTCGATCCTCCGCATCCGCAACGGCAAGCTGCTGGCGCGCGATCATCGCTACCTCGCCAACGCCGAGGGTGAACCCGACGATGCGATCCTGGTGGCCTACCTGCTGCAGCACTACCAGCAGCAGCCCGAGCGCGCCCGCGAAGTGCTGCTGCCGTTCGAGATGGCGGACCTGGCGCTGATCGAGACCACCATGGGCGCGTCGCGCCTGCTGGTCCCGCAGCGTGGTGCCAAGCGCGAGCTGATGGACCTCGCCATGCAGAACGCTCGGCACCTGCTGGAGGAGATGAAGCTGACCAGCGAGGAGAGCGACGAGCGCGCCACCGATCCGGTGTACGACCTGCAGCGCGAACTGGGGCTGTCGATCGTGCCGCGCAGCTTCGTCTGCTTCGACATCTCGCATGCGCAGGGCCGCGATGTGGTGGCCAGCATGGTGTGGTTCGAGAATGGCCGCCCGAAGCGCTCGGAGTATCGAAAGTTCAAGGTCGAAGGCGAGTGGGGGAACGACGACTTCGCGTCGATGAACGAAGTCGTCACCCGCTACTTCTCCCGCCGCGTCACCGAGGCGCAGCCTTTGCCTGACCTGTGCGTGATCGATGGCGGCAAGGGTCAGTTGCACGCCGCGCAGGATGCGCTGGCCGCGATCGGCCTCTCGTCGCTGGCGCTGGCCAGCCTGGCGAAGAAGGAGGAAGAAGTTTTCCTCCCCGGCCGCAGCGAGTCATTGCGTCTCTCGCGCCGGTCGCCGGGGCTGCGCCTGCTGCAGATGGCGCGCGACGAGGCGCACCGGTTCGCGGTGACGTTTCAGCGGGCGCGCCGCGCGAAGCGTACTGTCACATCGCAGTTGCTCGAGATTCCGGGCGTCGGCCCGAACCGCCGCCGCGTCCTGCTGACGGTGTTCGGCAGCGTGCAGGGCGTGCGCGACGCGGGGCTGGAGGCGATCGCCGCCGTGCCCGGTTTCTCGACGGCCCTCGCGATGAAGGTGCTGACGGGCCTCGGTGTCGAGGTGCCGGCGCCGACGCCGTTCGCGCCTGCGGACGATGTGAACGGCGAAGGTGCCGTGCAGCTGACGGAATCATCCACCACCCAGTCCGGACCCGAATGACCCACTCCACGATCGAAAGCGCTACCTGGAGCCTCTACTGCAGCGGCTGTGACGCCACCGCGTCCGGCGATGCGCTGGCGTCGCTCTGCCCGCAGTGCGGCCAGCCGTGGCTGACCACCGTCTCATTGCCCGCTGATCGCGATGCGGGCATCGACACGTCGGCGCGCGGTCTCTGGCGGTATCGCAGCGTGCTGCCGGTGACACGCGATGAGCCGGTGGTGGCGCTGGGCGAAGGGTGGACGCCGATGTTCGAGGCGCCGGCGCTGGCGAGCGCGCTGGGCATCGGACGGTTGTGGATCAAGGATGAGGGCCAGAATCCCACCGCGTCGTTCAAGGCGCGCGGGATGGCGCTGGCCGTCACCCGTGCAAGGGCCTTCGGCGTTCCGGGCGTGACGGTGCCGACCGCCGGCAATGCTGGCGCCGCGCTGGCCGCCTACGCCGCGGCGGCCGGTGTGCCTGTGCGCATCTACGCCCCACGCACCACGCCGCCGCCGATCCTCGACACCGTCCTCGCCTTCGGTGCCACGCTGATCCTCGTCGATGGCCACATCGGCGACGCCGGCCGCGAAGCACGCGCCTACGCCGAGGAGCATGGCTGGTTCAACGTCGCCACGCTCCGCGAGCCATATCGCGTGGAAGGGATGAAGACGATGGGCTACGAGATGGCCGAGCAGCTCGGCTGGCGCCTGCCTGACGCGTTCGTGTATCCGACCGGCGGCGGCGAGGGGACGATCGGTATCTGGAAGGCGATCGGCGAGATGCAGGGCGCCGGCTGGCTGGATCCCGCCGCGCGTCGGCCGAAGGTGATCGTGGCGCAGGCGGCCGGGTGCGCGCCGATCGTGCGCGCATTCGAGGCCAACGAGCCGAAGGCCGAGCCGTGGGCCGACCCGATGACCTACGCTAGCGGGCTGCGGGTGCCGACGCCGCTGGGTGATCGCCTGCTGCTGCGCGCGCTGCGCGACAGCGACGGCGCAGCAGTTGCAATCGACGACAGCGTCACCCGTCGCGAGACGGCGCGCCTGTCGCACGCGACTGGTGTGGACGCGGCACCCGAAGGCGGGTGCGCCCTGGCCGCGCTGGCGGTGCTGGTGCAGCAGGGAACGCTGTCGCACGACAGCGAGGTGGTGCTTTTCAATACCGGCAGCGGCGCAAGTTACCGCTGGCGTGCCTGACCCGCGTGAGGCCCACCGGGCGGGCTATATTCGGCGATCCTGAGTAACAGTATCAGCAGTCGCGCTGTGCCTTGGGAGTTCGGAATGCCGAACTCGACAATACGACCTCTGGAGATTCGACGAATGCCTTTTTGGACCACTCGCAGCGGCGCAGTGCGGACGCTGGCCGCGCTGGCCGTAGCCGCGGGCTCGCTGAATGCGCAGGCTGCACTGAAGTGTGACCTGCCGATGCAGTCGCATCCGAAGATGCTGACGGCCGGATTGATGTTCAACGGCGCCTTCAAGCCCGCTGCCAAGCCCGAGGAGAAGGCCAAGGCGCTGGCCGGCACGCTGAAGATGATCACCGACGACGTGACCGGTTTCCCGGCGCCCGTGCAGCCGAGCCGCAACTTCCTGGTGAGCCAGGTGCTGCTGGTGTGGCTGGACCAGCCGGGCACCAGCATCGCCGAGAATCGTGGCAAGCTCGGCTATACAGCTGATCCGTCGGGCACCATCGACATCGCTGCCGCCATCGACACCGCCTTCCGCGCCATCCGCGCCGTGAAGCCGGAGTGCTCCGACTCGCTCAAGCTCTACACCAACGGGCTCTGGGGCCAGCTGATCAACAAGGCGGTCACGTACACCAACTCGCAGCAGCTGGATTCGGCGGCGATGTATGCCCGCCGCTCGATGCTGTTCGACGACAAGCAGTACTACGCGTACAACATCATGGCGAACATCGCCCTGACGAAGGAAGACACGGCCGGCATGATCGAGTGGTTCACCAAGACCGCCGACGTCACCGCCGCATCGACCGACACCAACGCGATCAAGGTGCGTGACAACATGCTGATGAACCTCGGCGCGTTGTACAGCAACTCGGCCATCGATGCCGCCGGCCCGAAGAAGGCGGAGCTGAACGCCAAGGCGGCCGAGACCTACAAGAAATACCTCGGCTACTACCCGAACGACCTGACCACCAAGCTGCGCATCATGCGCCTGTCGGAGACGAAGCTCGACAGCGCCGGTGCCGCGAAGTTCGTGGACGAAGTGCTCGGCAACGTGGCCAACGTCAGCGACGCACAGCTGGCCGAGGCGGGCAATGAGCTCACCAACGGGAAGTTCTACGTGTCGGGACTGCGCCTGTTCGAGGCCGCGCTGAAGAAGAATCCGAACAGCCGCGATGCGCTCTACAACTCGGCGGTGGCGCTGAACAACCTGGAACGCTTCGACGAGATCCCACCGCTGTTCACGCGCCTGCGCCTTGTGGACCCGAACAACACCGGCATCTACTCGCTGGCCCGCAACGTTCAGGCGTCGCGCAAGCTGGCGGTGCAGACCCGCGCCAACAAGGGTGTGAAGCCGCGTCCGGGGCAGTCGATCATGCTCAGCCCGGCGCAGAACGCACAGATCAAGGTGTTCAACGACTCGCTCGTGTACTACACGCAGCTGGTGCAGAACATGACGCCGACGGTCGAGGTGCGCAGCTTCACGCCGGTGGACGGTGGCACCAAGCTCGGCGCCGTGGTGCAGGTGCCGCCCGACAAGCCGGCGGCGGCGTTCACGATCGTGTTCGACTTCCTCGATGCCAGCGGCAACCCGGTGACGTCGCAGACGGTCACCACCAAGCAGATCGCAGCGGGCGGGTTCGAGGCGGTGAGTGCCGAGGGTAAGGGTGCTGGTATCGTGGCCTTCCGGTACCGGGTCCAGAAGTAGCGGGAAGGGGATCGTGAAAATGGCGGAAGTCACTGCCACTGATTGATTTCCACCCTCACAGTTCGTACTTTTGTTGAGCCGCGCCCCGGCCTCCGCGGGCGCGGTTTCGCATTGTCGGGCGGCAGGTTCGGACGAGTTCGAGGGAGGGGTGGGGATGGTTCGTGTCGCGGCCGTCGAGGACGGGACGTTGGGGGCTTCGCTGGGCATCGTTCGCGGCACCGAGCTGCGCGCGGTGAATGGGCGCGTCATCGAGGACTTCCTGGACTGGGAGTTCCTCACCGCCGACGACGAGTTCACCGTCGAAGTGCAGCAGCCCGACGGCAGCCAGCACACCTGGCAGGTCCGGCGGCCGGAAGGGGTGTCGATGGGGCTGGAGCTCGAGCCGCCCACCATCCGCCGCTGCGCCAACCGTTGCGAGTTCTGCTTCATCGAGGGGCTGCCCAAGGGACTGCGCAAGCCGCTCTACATCCGCGATGACGATTATCGCCTTTCGTTCGCGTACGGCAATTTCGCCACGCTCTCGAACGTGAGGGAGCGCGACATCGCGCGAATCATCGAGTACCGGCTGTCACCGCTGTACGTGTCGGTGCACGCCACGCCGTGGGAAGCACGCAAGGTGCTGCTCAACAACCCGCGCGTGCCGAACATCGTGGACCAGCTGACGCGGCTCGCGGCGGGCGGCATCCAGTTTCACGGCCAGATGGTGATCGTGCCGGGCCTCAACGATGGCGCGGTGCTCGAGGCCTCACTCACCGACCTGTGGAACCTCGGCGAGGCCGTGATCTCGGTGGCGCTGGTGCCGGTGGGCGTCACGCAGTTTTCGCATCTCTACACCGGCAAGAGCATGGATCGCGAGTCGTCGCGCGAGTTGCTCGAGATCGTGCGGCGCTGGGAACGGCGCGCGCTGGCGGAACGCGGCGATCGCTGGGTGTACGGCTCCGATGAGCTCTACCTGCTCGGTGAGGAGCCGCTGCCCCACGCCGAGCATTACGGCGACTTCCCGCAGATCGAGAACGGTGTCGGTGCGGTCACGTCGCTGCGCAGTCGTGTCGCCGACGGCCTGGGGCGGCTGCCTCGCCTCGATGGCCGGCGCATCGCCATCGTCACCGGCACCAGCATGGCGCCGCTGATGCCCCCGCTGCTGAACAGCCTTACCGAGGCCACCGGCGCACACTTCGAGTTGCTCGTCACCGAGAACTCGCTGTTCGGTCCGACCACCACCACCGCGGGGTTGTTGGTGAGCGACGATTTCCGTCGCGTGCTGGCCGGTCGCACCGATTTCGACCTCGCGCTGATTCCAGCCGAGAGCATCAACAAGAACGGCGTCTTCCTCGACGACACCTCCTTCGTCGCGTTGCGCGAGGAGTTCCCGTTCCCGGTGTATCCATCGTACGATTTCATCGACGTGCTGGAGGCGGAACCAGCCGTCGGTTCGTCATTACGGAGTGCTGCGTGAGTATCCCAATCGTTGCCCTGGTCGGCCGTCCGAACGTGGGCAAGTCGGCGTTGTACAATCGAATCATCGGCGACCGGAACGCCGCCATCGTGAGCGAAGTCGCCGGCACCACGCGCGACCGCCACTTCGGGCGCGCCACCTGGAACGGCCGCGATTTCTGGCTGGTGGACACCGGCGGCCTGCCGGAAGACACCATCGATCCGATGGACGTCGAGATCAAGCGACAGGTCAAGGAAGCCATCGCCGAGGCCGACCTGCTGCTGTTCGTGACCGACGCCAAGATGGGCCTCGTGCCGTCGGACGTGAAGGTCGCGGACCTGATGCGCGAAAGTGGCAAGCCGTGGTTGCTGGTCGCCAACAAGTGCGACGAGTTCGGCACCATCGCCCA
>JANMON010000355.1:0-9060 GCA_031369265.1 Gemmatimonadaceae bacterium
CCACCGAGCCAGAGCCCGAGGCCCGTGGTGCCGACGAGGTAGGCGACCAGCACCAGTCCATCGAGCACACCGAATCCGCCATTCCCCATCAGCGCCCGACCACGCTATTCGACAACGTACGCCTCCATGGCGAAGTATTCCGCCAGGCCCAGGCGGTTGAGCTGTGACGCCGTCTCGGTGTTGCGATCCTGCACGCGCTGCCAGAACTCCCGATCGTCCTGGCCGGGGAAGGGCGCCGAGTCCTTCTGCGACTGGTGCTTGAAGATCGCCTGGATCTTGAGGCGCAGTTCCTCCTGGCTGAGCGGCACCAGCACCGTCGCCTCGGTCACCGGCCACTCCTGCCACGCGCCGCGATAGAGCCACACTTCGGGTCGCGCGTTGCCCAGCGCGACGTACTCCGCCAGCGCGGCATCGATCGCTTCCTTGCACATGCGATGCGTGCCGTGCGGATCGCTCAGGTCACCGGCCACGAACACCACTTCCGGATGCACTTCCTCCAGCAGGTCGCGCACGATGCGCACGTCGGCGGGGCCGATCGGATCCTTGCGCACCTTGCCGGTCTGGTAGAAGGGCAGGTCGAGGAACCGCGCGTTGTCGCGGGTCAGGCCCACCACTTCCAGCCCGCTCACCGCTTCCGTCTCGCGAATGATGCGCTTGATGTCCTGCACCGCCGGCACGTCCACCTCGCCGGGGCGCTTGGATGCCAGGTCGCCGAACAGGCGGAACGCGAAGTCGCGCACGTCCTCGCCGCGCAGCGTGGCCGGCGTGGTCGCATCCGACGTCCGCGCGCCCATGCGCACCAGGAAGTCCAGGTGGCGACGCACGTCGTGGTCGAAGACCGCGATGTTGCCGCTCGTCATGTACGCCACCGCGATGGAGTTCCGGTTCTCGACCAGCTTGCGCAGGATGCCGCCCATCGAGATCACGTCGTCGTCGGGATGCGGCGAGAAGCAGATCACGCGCTTGCCGCGATGCAGCTTGCTCTTGCCGCGGATGCGCGCGCCGAGCGAGTTGAACACGAAGCCGTTGATCTCACCCGGCGAGCCGTAGACGGCCACCAGCGACGACAGCCGGTGTTCGGCATAGTCGTTCTGTGTCAGCTTGAGGATCGCCTTGCCGACGGTCTGCGACAGCCACACCACCGCGCGCACCGCCAGCGACGCCTCCCACGTGACCTCGTCCACCAGCCACGGGGTGGCGATGCGGGTCAGGTCCACCGCCGCCGCTGCATCGAGGAAAAAAGTGGTGTTGGGATGCGCCTGCAGGAACGTTGCGGCCACCTCGAGATCGACGATCCCTTCCACCGCGCGGCGCACGATCGCGGCCTTGTGTTCGCCGGTGGCGAGAATCGCGATCTCACGCGCCGCGAGAATCGTCGCCACGCCCATCGTGATCGCTTCCCGCGGCACGTTCTCGGCACCGAAGAAGTCGGCTGCGGCATCCTTGCGCGTGATCGCATCCAGCGTGACCAGGCGTGTGCGGCTGTCACGACCCGAGCCCGGTTCGTTGAAGCCGATGTGTCCTGTCTTGCCGATGCCGAGCAGCTGGAAGTCGATCCCACCGGCAGCCGCGATCGCGGCCTCGTAGTCGGCGCAGGCCGTCGCGGCTTCGTGGCGGTCCACCGTGCCGGGTGGCAGATGCACCTGCGCCGGCGGAATGTCGATGTGAGAGAAAAAATTCTCCCACATGAACCGGTGGTACGAATGGATCGAATCCGGCGCCATCGGCCAGTACTCGTCGAGATTGAACGTCTCGACGGCAGCGAAGCTGAGGCCGCGCTCGCGGTGCCGCCGGATCAGTTCACGATAGACGCCGATCGGCGTGGACCCGGTGGCGAGTCCGAGCACCGCGCGACGCCCCTGCAGCTGCGCCGCCTGCATGACGGCCTCGATGCGGTCGGCGACACGAACGGAGAGCGCGTCGGGATCGTCGCTGATGACGGTCGGGATCTTCTCTGGGTTCTGCATGGCTCGCGCAAGCTAATCGTGATCACGACTGCGCTGGGCGCGCAGACCTATGCGCCACATGCAGAAAGCGGCGGACCTGATGTGGTCCGCCGCTTTCCGCCCATGGATGACGCTCGGGCCCTGCTTACGCCGAGAACGACGATCCGCAGCCGCAGCCGCCGGTGGCGTTCGGGTTCTTGAAGGTGAAGCCCGAGCCCTGCATCGACGTCGTGTAGTCGATGATGATGCCGTTCAGGTACTGCAGCGAGAACGGATCCACGAACACCTGGAAGCCATCCTGTGCCAGCAGCGTGTCGTCCTCGGCCGGCTTGTCCTCGATCAGCAGCGAGTACTTGAAGCCGCTGCAGCCACCCGGTTGCACCGCCACGCGCAGTCCACCGATGGTCGGATCGACGGCTTCGGCTTCGAGGAACTTCTTCACCTCGACCGACGCGGCGGACGAGATCGAGAGCATCACATCAGGCGTCTGCATCGTGCTCATGCGTCTTCCTCCAGGGGGTAGGTCAGGGAATCCCGACCACGTTACTCTGCAATTTATGCCGACCGGCCCCGCAGGGAAGGACCTCGGCCCAACCCGCTACCGCATCGAGCCACTTTGGCGACCGGCCGGCCCGTCCACCGCCCCCGCCACCGCATCCGCCAGCGCCGTCCGCACCCCGCCGATCTTCCGGTTCTCGCGGGTCGGATTGACGCGATTCGTGAGCAGGATCACGAACAGGTCGCGCGACGGGTCCATCCAGATCGAGGTCCCGGTGAAGCCAGTGTGCCCGAACGCCGTGGCCGAGAGGCGTTTCCCGGCCGAGTTCGACCCGCTCGGCGTCTCCCAGCCCAGGGCACGCCGGCTGATCAGCGTGTCCTGCACCTGCGTGAACTGCGCCACCGAGCGCGCCGAGGCCAACCGGACGCCGTCCAGGATGCCGCCGTTGAGCCAGAAGCGCGCCATCCGCGCCAGGTCGTCGCCGGTGGCGAAGAGGCCGGCGTGGCCGCTGACGCCTTCGAACCGGGAGGCGTTCTCGTCGTGCACCTCACCGCGCAACTGCCGCTGACGCCACGGGTCGAACTCGGTCGGCGCGATGCGCGCACGGAGCGCGGAGTCGGGAAGGAAGCGCGTATCGGTCAGGCGCAGCGGCTCCGCGACCATCGTGAGGAATGCGCGGTCCAGCGACAAACCGGTGACGCGCTCCACCACCATGCCGAGCAGCATGAAGTTCATGTCGCTGTACAGGTACCGCGTACCCGGCGGCGTGTCGGGACCCACCAGCATCAGCTGTGCGCGGGCTTCGGTGCGGTCGGCCGCTTCCTTGTAGAAGGGCCGCCAGGCGGCGAGTCCACTGCTGTGCGTGAGCAGCTGCCGGATCGTGATGTCGGCGGTGCGCGCGCCCTTCCAGTCATTCAGGTAACGCACCACCGGCGCGTCCAGTGAGACCTTGCCCTGGTCCACCAGCTGCAGCATCAGCGTGGTGGTGGCGATCACCTTGGTGAGTGATGCGAGGTCGTAGATGGTGCTGGCGGTGGGTTCAGTGGCGTCCTTCGCATCCAGGCGACCGGCCCCGAACGTCGCCGTGACGCCAGCGCGATTGCCGATCACCGCCACCGCGCCGGGAAACGCGCCATCCGCCACGGCCTTCGTCAGCACCGTGCGCACCGAATCGCGGATGCGCGCCGTCATCGCGGCGTCGATCATCACGATCGGCGACGGCCGTCGCGCTGGTCGCCGCGGTCCCTGCGCGCAGGCCGGCTGCAGCGCGGCACAGACCATCGTCACCGCCAGTGTCAGTACGCGCTGGTTCATCGGCCGGTACCAGACACGGACGCATCGCCACGCGAAAACACACCGGGCAGGCTCACCGGCGAACGTCCGGTCACGGTGCCGCCGAGCAGTGCGCGAGCTGCGGCGCGTTCCGGTGCTTCACCAACGCTGTAGGTCGCCATGTACGCCTCGATGCCAGGGAACTGTCCGATCACGTACGGATTGCCGGCCGCCACCACGATCGGCTGCAGTCGCGGCGTGATGTCACGCACCCAGGCAGCGAACGGTTCGACGATCGCCACCCGACCGCGTCCTTCCACGCGCCGCACCACCGTCACGATCACCAGCTTCCCCTTGCTGGCGCGGGCGGCGATGGCATCCAGCACCTCGCGCGGCGTTTGCGGACCGACGCGCGAGACGGTGGACGTCGCACCGCGGCGAAACTCGTCCACGAAGGCGTTGCCGCCGCCGAACTCTGTCTCGGGCGTGTACACCACCAGCTGCAGGCCGCTCCGCTGACGGAGCGGGATCTGGTCCGACGAGTCGCGCAGCACGGTCACGGCGCGAGTCGCGATTTCCGTCGCCACCGCACGGTTGGTTGCCGTACCAACGGCCAGGCGCAGCGAGTCGAGTGACACCTGTGCGCCATGGTGCAGTCCGACGCGCGCCTTCATCTCGAGGTTCTTGCGTGCGGCGCTGTCGATCAGCGCGGCGAACGTCGGATCGTATTCCATCTCGCGCACGAGGGCATTCAGCACCGGCGTCACGTCCGCCGGCTTGAGCAGCACCTCGGCACCGGCGCGCACCGAGCGCACCGCGATCTCCTGCTGCGTGAACATCTTCGCCACGCCCTGCATCGTCAGCGCATCGGTGATGGTGAGGCCGCGGAAGCGCAGCGAGTCACGCAGTTCGTCGTGCAGCACGCGCCGCTGCAGCGTGGCAGGCAGGTCGTCACCCATCCAGGTCGGGTTGCTGATGTGTGCCGACATCACGGCAGCGACACCGGCGTTGATCGCAGCGCGGAACGGCCGCAACTCGACACTGTCCAGGTGCGCATGCGTCAGGTGCACCACCGGCAGCGCGTTGTGCGAGTCGGTCTCGGTGTCGCCATGCCCCGGGAAGTGCTTGACCGTGGCCAACGCGCCACCGTCCTGCACACCGCGCGTGAAGGCGGCCGCGAACTCCGCCACCATCGTCGGGTCCTCGCCGAACGACCGCACGTTGATCACCGGATTGGCGGCATTGTTGTTCACGTCCGCCACTGGCGCATAGGCGAGGTGGATCCCGATGGCACGCGACTCGCGGCCGGTCACGAGGCCGGCGCGGTAGGCCAGCGCCGTGTCGCCGGTGGCGCCGATGGCCATGTTGGTCGGGAGCAGCGTGGCGCCGCCGCCCTTCAGCATCGAGGGGATGAACAGGCCCCCCTCCAGCCGCCCGATCGACGGCTCCACGTCGCAACCCACCAGCAGGGGAACCTTGGCCAGCGCCTGCAGGGCGTTGAGCTTGGCCGCCACCTCGATCGGCGACCCCACCGACATCAGGATTCCGCCGATGCCATCGTCCTTCACCCATCGCGCGGTCTCGGCAAACGCGCTGTCGGTGGCGCTCTCGTAGTCGCCGAGGAGCCACACGTGGATGAGTTGGGCGGCCCGGGCGCGAGGCGAGAGGGTGGTGAAGGTGCTGTCCACCCAGCGGCGGCCGGCGGCGGTGAGCGGCACACGCGGGTCGAGTGACTCGACTGGTCCCGTTCGCTCCGAGGTGCTGGTCCAGCCGAGTCCGGCAAGAAGCGCGGTGACTGGTGGCTGTGGCGACCGCGCAGTCAGCGTACTGGCGAGCGCGACCACAGCGGTCGGAACGAGAGGGAGGCGCATGGGCAACGGCAGGATGGAAACGGCGGCGGAGCAACCAATACCCCGGTGCCGGGGTATCGGTGTGGAAGGCTAAGCCAGACGAGGACGATCCGCCGAGGTCTCGGCGCGCCCGACCAGCGGCCTTAGCGGGCACCGCCGTTGCTGCATTCGGGTGCGGTATCTAAGCTTAGCCGCTCTGCGTTGCATGTACGTGCCGAAGCCCCGCAGGCCCTCACGGCGGAGATGCCGGGGGGCGCTCTTTCTATTTGTCAGCGGTTTTCTTCCGTTTTTTCCGCCACCTATGGCCATGCTGGTTGCTGTCTGGGACGCGATCAAGGCTGGATACCTGCGTGTGATCGCGCCGGTGGCGGACCTGCTGGTGCGTCACCGGGTGAGCCCGAACCTGATCACGACCGTCGGCACCGTCTGCACGATGGTGGCCGGCGGGATCTTCGCCAGCGGTCATATCCGGACTGCGGGCTGGTTCATGGGCCTGACCGCGTTGTTCGACGTGCTGGATGGCACCGTGGCCCGGCGCACGGGCCGCAGCACCACGTTCGGCGCCTTTTACGACTCCACCCTGGACCGGGTGGCGGACGGCTTCGTGCTGGGCGGCTTGGCCATGTTCTATGGCATGAACGCGGTCCATCACAGCTCCGTGATGCTGGCGATCACCATCGCAGGCCTGATCGGCACCTTCCTCACGTCGTACACCCGCGCCCGCGCCGAGTCGCTGGGCCTCGACGCGAAGGTCGGGATCATGCAGCGGCCGGAGCGTGTGGCACTGCTCTCGGCCCCACAGGCGTTTTTTGGGCTGGCGCTCGATGGCTGGGTGCTGGCTGTCATCGTCACGCTGCTCTCGGTCACCGCCTGGATCACGGCCGTGCAGCGCATCCTCTTCGTGTACAATGTCACGCGCGCGGCGGAGAACGTCAGCGAGCCAGTGCTCGCGCCGCGCACCCCCAGCGCACCCTCGCCATCGACATCCGCGTCGGTGGCCGACGATGTGCCTGCTCGCTTCGCGCCCTGAAGGCGACGCTTTCCTCCCTGGAGATTTCACCACGTGCCCGGTTCGCTCACTCGTCCGTCGTCCATCGCGCCCGCCTCTGGCAAGCTCGGCATCCTGACCCCCGGTCTTGGCGCCGTCGCCACGACGTTCATGGCCGGCGTGGAGAGCATCCGCCGCGGGCATTCGAAGCCGATCGGCTCGTTGACGCAGATGGCCACGATCCGGCTCGGGAAGCGCACCGAGCACCGGTCGCCGCTGATCAAGGATTTCGTACCGCTGGCCGGGCTGCAGGACATCGTCTTCGGCGCCTGGGATCCGATCGGTGACGACGCCTACACCGCGGCCAAGAAGGCCGGTGTGCTGACGGCCGACCATCTCGAGCCGCTGAAGGAATTCATGTCGGCGATCAAGCCGATGTCGGCCGCCTTCGAGGCGCGTTTCGTTACCCGCCTGCTGGGCGTGAACAACGTCAAGACCGGCCCCACGTATCGCGACATCGCTGAGCAGCTGCGCGCCGACATGCGGAAGTTCAAGGCCGACAACGGGTGTGATCGCCTGGTGATCGTGTGGTGTGCCAGCACCGAGGCCTTCATCCAGCCGGGTCCGCAGCACCAGACCGTGGCCGCGTTCGAGAAGGCGATGGACGAGAACGATCCGGCCATCGCGCCCTCGATGCTGTACGCCTATGCGGCGCTGATGGAGAACGTGCCGTTCTGCAATGGTGCGCCGAACCTGACCGTGGACCTGCCCTGCATGCTGCAGCTGGCCGACGAGCGCGGCGTGCCGGTGAGCGGCAAGGACTTCAAGACCGGCCAGACCTGGATGAAGACGATCATCGCGCCGGGCCTCAAGGCGCGTATGCTCGGTCTCGAAGGGTGGTACTCGACCAATATCCTCGGCAACCGCGACGGTGAGGTCCTCGACGACCCGGCCTCGTTCAAGACCAAGGAAGAGTCCAAGCTCTCGGTGCTGCACAACATCCTGCAGCCGGACGTCTATCCGGACCTGTACAAGGATTTCTCGCACGTGGTGCGGATCAACTACTATCCGCCCCGCGGGGACAACAAGGAAGGCTGGGACAACATCGACATCGTGGGCTGGATGGGCTACCCGATGCAGATCAAGGTCAACTTCCTCTGCCGCGACTCGATCCTTGCTGCCCCCATCGTCCTCGACCTCGCGCTGTTCAGTGACTTCGCGCACCGCGCCGGCATGAAGGGGATCCAGGAATGGCTGTCGTTCTACTACAAGAGCCCGATGGTGGCGCCAGGGCTGCAGCCCGAGCACGACCTGTTCATCCAGCAGACGAAGCTCAAGAACACGTTGCGCTTCCTGCTCGGCGAGGAGCAGATCACGCACCTCGGCCTGGAGTACTACAGCTGATGCGGCGCAGCGACGCGACGGTCGGACTGGTCGCGCGCTGCCGGGCGGGCGCCGCGGCGCCAGCCCGCCTCATCTCCCGCCTGGCGCGAGTTGCGCGCCAGGCGTTGCCGGTGGTGGTGGCCGCCATCGTCATCGCGGGCTGCACCACCCGTGATCCCGAGGCGGCACTCGACACACGCATGTGGACCGACGATCTCGCGTTCCGCATCCGCCTCGATCCCCGCCCGCCATTTGCGCGCGAGGATGTGATCGTGAAAGTCGTCGTGTCCGACAAGGATTCCGGTGCACCGGTCGAAAACGGGGAAGGGCGCATCTACGCCATGAGCCGCGACAGCGTGAAGATCTTCGACGGGTTGGAGCGCGGTCCGGAACCGGGCACGTATTACGCCAAGCTGAGCTTCCTCACCGCCGGCGAATGGGCCATCGGCCTGCAGTTCCGCCGCGACTCGACGCAGAAGCTCGAGACCATGGACTGGCTGCAGTCCGTCCGCAACGCCCGCTGAGCCGATGCGCCTCTTTCATCGCACCTCCATCCGCCCCGCCGACGTGATCGCGCTGGCCGACGAACATTTCAAGGCGCTCGGCCTGCGCAGCACGCCCGACACGGTGCGCGCGCGCACGTTCGACGGTGAGTTGGGCACGCTGCAGATCAAGGTGCGCAGCGACGGTGGTCACTACACGTTGATCGAAGCCTTCACCGACCAGATCGGCGAGAGTCGCCTCGACAAGAACGTGAAGAAGTTCTTCAATCGCGTGCATCGCGCCGCGGACCCGCATCACGCACCAACTGCAGGGTACTGACGTGGATCTTCCCGCGCATCCGTTCGACTCCGATGCGATGATGGCCCCGCCGGCGCCTGCCGACAGTCGCTCGCTGTGGTCACGTGGCCCGCACGCCGACCGGCTCACGCGTGCGCAGCGTGTCGAGTTGTACCGGCACATGCGCATGACGCGCACGCTCGAGGAGCGCCTGGTCGCGCTCTACCGGCAGACCAAGGTCGTGGGTGGGCTCTTCCGGTCGCTGGGCCAGGAAGCGGACGCCGTCGGCAGCGCCTACGCGCTCGAGCGCCGCGACATCATGTCGCCGCTGATCCGGAACAT
>JANMON010000365.1:0-9856 GCA_031369265.1 Gemmatimonadaceae bacterium
CGGTGTCGATGAGGTGTGAGCCGTGGGTGAGCAGGTAGTAGCGCGCCTTGTCGGCCTTGGGATCGGTCTCCGGTTTGAGCGCGGCGCGGCTGCGTACCGGAATCGGCTGCAGGGCGTCGGTCATGCTGTAGCGGAAGGCGCTGTCCGCGTACCAGGCCTTGAGCGCCACCAGCTGGCCGAGCTCCTCGCGAATGAACTGGCGGGCGTAGGCGATGCCTGGGTCGAACCGTTTCATGTGTCCGACCTGCAGTACAAGCCCGCTGGTCTGCACGGCGTCGCGTAGCTCGAGCACTTCCTCGACGGCCACGCCAGCGGGTTTCTCGACCAGCACATGTTTGCCGGCCGCCAGCGCACGCAGCGCCGCCGGCACGTGAAACGCGTCGGCAGTGGCGATGATCACCGCATCGACGTCGGGATCAGCCAGCATGGCGTCGTAGTCCTCGAACGTCACGCTCGGCTGGTGCACCGCCGTCATGCGCGCGAGCAGGTCGGGTGCGCGGTCGCAGATGGCATGCAGCGAACAATTGCGCGCCTTGCTGACGGCCTCGAAGTGCGCGGCTTGCGCGATCGGGCCGGCGCCGAGGACGCCGATGCGGAGCTGCGGAGCGGTGGTCACGCCGTGACGAAACATCCTGTGCGTGGTTCAGGCAACTGCAACTGCCACCTGCAACTGCCAATTACCAACTGCAACTGCCAACTGCAACTACCTGACGCAAGGGCGCAAAGAGACAAGGGCGCAAAGCTGTCATTCGCATCCGACGGGACGTGAGCGCGGGACGATGAGGTGATTGTGGGAAGGGCATCTGCATTGCAGTGCCAACAAGCACTTTCTCGCGTGCGACACCAATGGTTGCATGGCACGCAGAGCACCTTTGCGTCCTTGCGGCTTTGCGCCTTTGCGTCAAGCAGTTGCTCTTGCTCTTGCCGTTGCTCTTCCCGTCGCTGTCGTCGTTGGTGCGGAGGTCGCCGTTGCGAGCGAACGGGCGTCGCGCGCAGGACGGGCTATGTCTTCGCCGAGGGCGGGCGCGTGGCGGCGGAGTCGGGGTTGGTGGCGTCGTCGAAGGCGCGGAAGGGGAGGAAGATCGAGATGCGCCGGTTGGTGGGATCGAACGGGTCGTTGGGGTTGCGCAGGTCGCGATCGGCGAGGCCACGCACCTGCACCAGGCGGTCGATCGGTACACCGGCGCCCACCACGATGCGGCGGGCGGCGTTGGCGCGGTCGGCGCTCAGTTCCCAGTTTGTGTACGAACCACCGACGCCGAACGGCGCGCCGTCGGTGTGCCCCTCGAGGATGATCGGGTTGGAGAGCAGCGCGATTTCTTCGGCGATCAGGGCGATGGCGGAGACCGCCTTCGGGCGCAGCACGGCGGAACCGGTGGGGAAAAAGTCGTCGCCGCTGCCCTTCTCCACCAGCTCGATGCGCAGGCCGTCCTTCGTGATGATCACCTCGATCGATCCCTTCAGGCCCTGCAACGCCGGGTTGCTGTCGATGCGGGCGGAGATGCGTGTCTGGAAGTCGCGGAACTGCTGCTCCTCCACCTTTCGCACGATCAGCTTGAGCGCATTCTTCGACACGCGCGCGGGCGACGAACCCGAGGCCACCGGTGACGCGCCGCCGCTGTAGGCGTTCTTGGTGCCGACCGGATTCTGGAAGTAGCCCTCGACCGCCTTCTTGGTCTGGTCGTCGAGGCCCACGATCCAGAGGACCATGAAGAAGGCCATCATCGCCGTCACGAAGTCGGCGTACGCCACTTTCCAGGCGCCGCCGTGATGGCCGCCGTGGCCACCACTCTTCTTGCGGACGATGACGATCTTCTTGCCGTCCTTGCCCATTACGCCGCCTTCGCCGCTTTCGCGAGCTCTTCCAGCTCGGCGAAGGTGGGACGATCGCCCGGCTCGATGTTGCGACGGGCGAATTCGACGGCCGTCATCGGGGCATCACCGCGCGCGAAGCTGAGCAGCGCCGTCTTGATGCACATCAGGTAGGCATGCTCGCTGGAGACACGTTGCTCGATGGCCTTCGCCATCGGGCTGAAGAAGCCGTACGCGAGCAGGATGCCGATGAAGGTGCCGACCAGTGCTGCGGCCACCTTGCCGCCGATTTCCGCCGGCGAACCGCCGATCGCACCCATCGTGATGATCACGCCAAGCACCGCGGCCACGATGCCGAAGGCCGGCATCGCGTCGCCGACGCTGGCGATCGCACTCGGCACCAGGCTGGCCTCGTGATGATGCTGCTCGAGATCCATGTCGAGGATCTCGGCCAGGTTGTGATCCTCGATGGTGCCGGTGAGCAGCACCTTGAGCGTATCGGCCAGCAGTGCCACCGCGTGCTGGTGGTGCATGAAGCCCGGATACTTGGCGAAGATGTCACTGCTGGCCGGATCCTCGATGTGCGACTCGAGGCCGACCAGCCCATCCTTGCGCGCCTTGTTGAAGATCTGGAACAGCACCTGCAGCAATTCGCCGTAGGCTTTCTTGTCGAACGGGTTGGGCTTCAGCAACCCCATCATCCCCGCGGCGATATGCTTCAGCACCGCGGGCGGATTGCTGATGATCATGGAGCCGATACCGGCGCCAAGGATGATGATGAACTCCGTGGGTTGCCACAGCACCGCAACCTTGCCATGGTGCATCACGTAGCCGCCAATGACGGATCCGATGACGACCACGAGACCGATGATCAGGAACACGGCTGGTAAGTCCAGGCTAAGGGTCAGCGGACGACCAGGGGTCGCCTTCCGACTGGGAGTATCGGCCGGTTTTGCCGTGCGCTGGACTCTGGGGATCGCCAGGCCGGGAGTGCGGTGAGCGCCACCCGCGTGCGGGACCCCGCCTGGCGCGACGTCTGCGCATGGTTCGAGACCATCGACGCCATCGTCCGCGGGCTGGGCCACGCGCTCAACAATCGTGCGCTGGCCCTCAGTGCGACCATCGAATCGCTGGACCCGAAGCGCCCCATCGGCAGCACTCTCTCGAGCGGACTGACACGCGAGGCGGAGCGACTGACGGAGCAGCTGCGACACTTGCGCGCGCTGCCCTTCGCCGTGGGGGCGGAGTCGATGCCCTTGCTGCTCTCCGACGTCCTGGCGTCGGCCATCCAGCTGCACCGCGCCCATGCGAGTCTCGGCAATGTGCCCGTGTACCTCGAGGGCACGGCGGCGACGCCGCCGGTGCTGGCGCCGGAATCGTCGCTGGTGCACGCGACGCTGGTGCTCCTGACCGCCCTCAAGGCGCATGCGTCGCCCGGCGGCGTGGTGCGCATCGGGTGCGACGGGACGCCGGATGCGGTGGTGATCACGTTTCAGTCGCAGCGGGATCCGGCGGACGTAAATGCCGTCACGAATGGCGCTGCCATGATCCAGGCGACCTCGCTGGCGGCGGCCCTGCTCTCCGCCGCGCAGCTGCAGATGGAACAGGAGATCGGCCCCGAATCCGCCACCGTGACCTGGCAGTTGCCGAGCCTGAAGTCGATGCGGAAGCAACTCCGCGCGCAGGCCGCTTCCGCCTGATCGGGGGAGCCGAGGTCGGCGCAAACTGCCGCCCGCAGCGGCAAGAGCGACCGGTCGGACGCCCTGAGCGCGGTCGTCCAGAAAACACAAGTCACTGCCACACAAGCGTTTACGGCATGGCATAGGGAGTGCTTTGGGCAGCAGGACACCCGTTTGCCCAAGGACCAGAGGACTCTCATGTCTATGCCCGAGATCGTGCACCCGTGGTCACTGCCGATGGCGCCTGCCGACAGCGTATCCCTCGTTTCGGTGACGGAGCCCGCAGCGATCGAACCGGCGGTGCCCGAGCACGCCGCGCCGGTGGCCAACGCGCTGTTCGCGGCCGGCTTCGTGTCGGCGGCGATCGCACTGGCGGATGCATCCGGTGACGCGGCGCTGATCGAGCGGGCGTCTGCCTGGCGGGATGTGGCGGCGTCGGATGCGGTGGTGGCGGCAACAATCGGGGCCGGCGCAGGTGCCATCGTGCCGTCGGTAGCCACACGCGCCGACGGTGCGCCGCGGTTCATGATCAGCGCCGCGGATGCCGATGCCGCCGTCACGGCCATCGCCCGGGAGCATGGTGAACATGGCGTGGATGCCGAGTTGCGGCTGTTCCTCGATGAAGCGCTGCGGGATGGTGACCGGTTCGTGGATGCGGCGCCGGGTGACGGATTCGCGGTGCTCAGCGCGGCCACCGGAATCGCGACAACCAGCGTCATCGCGCTCTGTGACGATGCGGGGCAGGCAGCCGCGATCACGGCCAGCGCGCACTGGAGTGGCGTCAGCGCCCAGATGACGGCCAGCGCCGACCTCGCGCTCGACCAGGTGCCGTTCGCGACGTCCTCCGCCGCCACATCGACCATTCTGCATGTCGGCAGTGCGGGCGCGGTGGCGCCGATGCTGCGCACGGTGCGTGGCGCGCTCGAGCGCGGCGAGATCGGCGTGGTGGCCTGGCGCTGTGGCCGATCCGGCGAGACAGGTCGCGATGCGGAGAACCTGCAGGTGGCCGCGGCGGTGCTGGGCGTGTTCGGCTTCCAGCACTTCTCCCTCGCCGATGGCGAGCAGGGCACGGAACTGGTGCCCGCCGAGGCGATGGCCAGCAACGAGATGATCTTCTCCATCGAACCGACATTCCTGGCGCGGTTCGCGGCATGACCGCGGCGCCGTTGCGCCTGCCGGTGCCGGACGCCGCGTCTGCGCTGCACCAGGGCGCCCAGGATCTGTTCTCGGCGATCGAAGCTGCAGAGTCCATCGGCGTCGCAACCAACGGGCCGATCGCTACGGCCAGTGAAACTGCGATGCACGCCATCGAGATCGCGTGGCCGCACGTGCAGGTGGTGAGTTTCGACATCTTCGACACGCTGGTGGTGCGCAAGGTCGCGTCGCCGCGTGATGTGTTCCTGCACCTCGCCACGCCAGCGCCCTTCTCGGCCTGGGGTGTGGATGCGGTGTCACTGGCGCTGCACCGGCAGGAGGCGGAGAACGAGGCACGTCGTCGCGGCGCCGCGGCGCGACGCAGCGGTGAAGTGACGCTGCACGAGATTCACGCGGTGCTGGCCGAACGGCTGCAGCGCCCGGCGACCGACGTGCCGGAGATGGTGGCGGCCGAGCGGCTGGTGGAGCGCGCGTTGTGCGTCGCGCATCCATACTTGCGCGGCGTGTTCGAGCGTGCCGTGCGTGAAGGGAAGACGGTCTGGTGCGTGAGTGACACTTACCACGAGACCAGCTTCCTGCACACACTGCTCGAAAGCTGCGGCTACGCGCTGGATGGCGTGACGGTGGTGAGCTCCGCCGATCAGCGCATGAGCAAGGGCGAAGGTCGCCTGCTGCGACAGATCGCAAGCGACGCGGGGATTACGCGGGAGCGGATCCTGCACATCGGCGATCATGGGCTGTCGGATTTCACGATCCCAGCGCAGCAGGGGTTCCTTGCGGTCTGCCACCCGTGGGCTGCCAGCCGACACGAGGATCCGCCGTCGCAGCAGCCGGGCGACTCGATCGCGCTGGGCCTGGCACAGATCGGGTCGCGTGCGGTGCAGCCGGCGTTCCCGTTCTGGTGGCGCTTCGGCTATTCGGTGGCGGGGCCGCTGCTGAGCGCCTTCGCACTCTGGCTGCACGAACGTTTTACTGCCGACGGTATCGATCGCGCGTACTTCCTGCTGCGCGATGGTGAGATCATCCTCGACGTCTACCGCGCGTTGCTGGGTGATGCCGCACTGGCGCAGTCGTCGCTGCTGGAGAGTTCGCGGCGCTCGTTCGTGCTGCCGGCGATGGAGTCGGCGCGCCCGTCGATCACGTCGCAACTGCTGGCCTGCGAAAACCACCTGCCGGCGAGTGAGTTCCTCGACCGCTTCGGGGTCAAGACGCGCGAACTGACGGCGGCATTCCGTGCCGCGGGTTTCTCGTCCCCCGACGAGATCGTCGATCCGCGTGACACCACCGCCGGTGACAAGCTGCGCGCGCTGCTGGCGCGTCCCGACGTGTTGCAGGCGCTGGTGGGTCGTTCGCGTGCCGAACGTGCGCTGCTCTGGCGTTATCTCCAACAGGAGCGCGTGACGGCACCGGGGCGGGTTGCGCTGGTGGACATCGGCTGGAGCGGCACCATCCAGAAAGCACTGATGGCCGTCGGCTCGCTGGAGAAGACGAAGCTCGATGTCCGCGGCTATTACCTGGGCACACTGCCGCCGATCGTCCACGACCTGGATGGGAGCCGCAGCGCCGGCTTCTATTTCGATGCCGGCCAGCCGGTGCATCGCACGCGACCGGTGCTCGAGCTTCGGCAGCTGGTGGAGTTCATCTGCACCACCGAGCGTGGCAGCCTGCGCTCGTTCCGCACCGAGGGAAAGCGGGTGGTGCCGGTGCATGGGCCGGTGGATCATCCGGATGGACAGCGGCACAGCCTGGCCGAGCTGCGCTCCGGCGCGATGGCGTACGCGCAGGGACTGGCGATGGAGCGCACCGTGTTCGGTGCACAGGCGATCGGTGCCGACGCGGGATTGCGTCACTTCACGCGCACCGTGACCCAGCCGACGTCGGAAGAGGCGGCCCACATCGGCGACGTGCGTCACGGCGATGGACTGGGTGCTGACCGCCTGCGAGCGCTGGCGGCGTTTGCCGATGCACCGGCAACGCGCGAATCGCTGCTGCGGGATTACTCGCGCGCCTACTGGCCGACCGGGTTGCTGGCGCGCAAGGAGCCATCGGCGCTGGCGCTGCGTGCGCTGCTCTGGATGCGGGGCGCGTAGTGTCGCTCAGTGTGCTGCTGCTGGCCGCATCGGCGACCGACGCGGCGCGTGAGCGCACGCGGCGCTCGCTGGCTGCGCAAAGCATTGCGGTGACGGCTCGTGCATCCGTGTCGGAGTTACCGCAGGATGCCGGGGAGTACGTGGTGCTGCTGATGCCGGGCGCAGTGCTCGACGCCACGGCGTGCGAGCGCGCGGCCTGGTTTCTGGCCACGCGACCGCGGGTGTCCTGCGTCACCGGCGCACTGGCCGGTGATGACCGGCCGACGGTGGCGAACGTGGTGCAGTTCCTGATGATTCGTGTGGCGACGATGCGGCAGTTGCTGGCGCCAGGCGAAGTGCTGCATGCCGCATCGGCGGTGGCGCTGGCGATCGGTGTGCGCCGTGCCGCTGGCACCGGAGTGGGCTGGCTGGCCGAGCCCGTGCTGCGCGCGGCGGCAGACGCGGAGGTCGTGACGCCGATCGACAGCAGCGCGCGAGCGGCGATGGAGTCGATCGGGATGCCGGAGGCAGCGCTGATCGACCTCGAGGCCACGCGGCTGCCGGTGCATCCTCTGCAGCAGCTGATGACGGTGGCGCGCCCGGCGTTGGAGGTGCGTCTGGCACCGGCAACGGGACGCCGAGTGTTGGCGCTCCTCCAGGGATTTCCGATGGGCGGCTATACGGCGTTCAATGCCGACCTGCTGCCCCGACTGGCCGCGCTGGGTCACGTGATCACGACCTGCACCACCGAATGGTGGCGTTCCGACTGGCGGCTGGATCAGGTGCGCGCGACCTCGCCGGACATCCATCACGCACATGCCGCAGTGCCACAGGCGGCGGTGCCGGCCTACATCGACTGGCTGATCACGTCGCGCCGCATCGAGGTGGTGCTGCTCAGTCACACCTTCCTCGGCCTGCACCTGCTGCCGTATCTGCGCGCGCGACATCCGACGGTGGCGTTCGTGGACTACGTACACACTGACTGGTTCGAGGCCGGCATGTACGGCAGCTATGCCAGCATGGCGACGCGATGGGAAGGGCAGCTCGATGCGCAGCTGGCGACCAGCCATGCGCTGGTGCGGCAACTCACCAGCGCCGGATGTGAACCGGCCGCTGTGCGCGCTTCTCACATCGGCATCGACACGGCAGTCTGGCAGCACAACGGACCGCGCCTGGCCGACGTTCGCGCATCGTTCGGTGCCTCGGCGTCAACGCTGGTGCTGCTGTTCGCTGGCCGCGTGTCGCCCGAGAAGCGGCCGCACCTGGCGGTGGACGTCGCGGCGCAGCTGCGGCGCGAAGGGCACGACGTGGTCCTGGTGGTGGCTGGTGGCGGTCCGTTGCTGCAGGCGACGCATGCCCGCGCCATGGAGAGTGGGCTCGACGGACGCTTCGCATTGCTCGGCGAGCTGGACGAACACACGCTGCGTCACGTGTTCGCGTCGGCGGACGTGTTCCTCGCGCCGTCGGAGATCGAGGGCATCTCGCGGTCGCTGTACGAGGCGATGGCGATGGGGTGCATCCCTGTGGTCTCGGACGTGGGGGGGCAGCGCGAGCTGGTGGTGCCTGGCACCGGCGCGCTGGTGGACGCCACGCTGGATGTACCCGACGGCTACCTGGACGCGGTGCGACCATACCTCGATCCGGCGGTGCGGGCAGGCGTGAGCCGAGCGGCGCGTCAGCAGATCGTGGCACACTTCGACAGTCGCACGACGGTGCAGACGGTGTGCGAGACGATGCAGGTGGCGGTCGAGCGGCGGTGCACCCGGCAGGACGTGCTGCCGCCGGCGATGGCCGAGGAACTGGCAGTGCTGTCGCTCGAGATCATCCGGCGTCACGCGTCGCGGTAGCGGGCGCATCACGCGGAGTTGGCACGGCACGGCAGCACCGCGAGACGATCATCCTGACCTTCCACGAGGCCGTCATGTCGAACACCATCGCCGTCGTCATCACCTGCTACAACAAGGCGCCGTACGTCGAGAGCGCACTGCGGGCCGTGCTGGCGCAGGTGCATCCGGCCGACGAGATCGTGTTCGTGGACGATGGCAGCACCGACGACTCGGTGGTACTCACGGAGCGCTTCGCGGCGGCGAACCCCACGTTGCCGATGCGCATCATCCGGCAGCCGAACAGTGGTCAGCCGGCGCATGCGCGGAACGCTGGCATCGCGACGGTGCACTCGGACATCGTGGTGTGCCTGGATGCCGATGATTCGCTGTCACCGCTGTATTTGATGGCGGTCCACGAGGCGTTCGAGCGCGATCCGTCGATCGGGCTGGCATATCCAAGCGGAATTTCGTTCGGTGACGGCGCGCTGCGGCCGATGCCGCGCGAGCCGTGGGACCCGGCGCGACTGGCGCACACCAACTACGTGATGTGCGTGACGGGTTTCCGACGCACGATCTGGGGACAGGTGGGCGGCTACCGCACCAACGTGCGTGGCTACGAGGACTGGGACTTCTGGATCGCGGCCAGTGCACTCGGCGTGCGTGGCGCGTGGATTCCGCTGCAGCTGTTCCACTATCGCGAGATGGTGGCCGGTGGCGCGCTGGCGGGGACGGATGGCAAGGACCTCGTGTTGCGTGCGAACATCGTGCTGAACAACCCGACCGTCTACGATGACCCGACAATAAAGTTGGCGCAGGCGATCTGCGACGACGCGCTAATCGATCCGCTGGCGGTGTGGAATACGACGCACGAGATCCTGCGGGCCGCACTGATCACTGCTGCGCGCCGCGAGGCCGCCGACAGCCTGCACTGGGCCGCGCAGCAGGCGGCCAGCGGACGGATGGCGGCGGAGCTGCAGCGTTTGCAGCAGCTGGTGCTCACGCAGCGCATCGACGTCACCGGCACGCGGCAGCTGAGTGGATTGCTGATCGAGGCGAGCGAGACGGCGCAGGGGCTCTCGCTGTTGCTCTCGGCGTGGGGTGCGGCGCGGCGGGAGCGGTTGCAGCGGTCGGCGCCGACACCAGCACGCGTCGCCACCACCTCGGCGGCAGCATCGCCAGTGAAGGCGCCGCGCATCCTGAGCTGGATGCCGTACGGCCAGTGGAACGTGCACGCGCTGCAGGAGATGACGATCATGCACGGCGCCCGCCTGCGTGGCGCCGAGGTGCGCTACGTGCTGTGTGACGGCGCATTTCG
>JANMON010000368.1:0-12585 GCA_031369265.1 Gemmatimonadaceae bacterium
GCACCGACGCCGTAGTTGCGCAGGTCGGGACCGAAGCCAAGGCGTTCGTTGGCCTCGACCGTGTCGGCACCGGCATCCTGCAGTTCGTACGCGCGCAGCTTGTTGAGCAGGCCGATGCCCCGCCCTTCCTGGTCGAGGTACACGATCACGCCACGCCCTTCGTGCACGATCATCTCCATCGTGGTCTGGAGCTGCCAGCCGCAGTCGCAGCGCAGTGAGTGAAAGGTGTCGCCGGTGAGACACTTGGAGTGCATGCGCACCAGCACGTCCTCACCGTTGGCGATGTCGCCATGCACCAGCGCCACATGCTCGGCGGTGTCGAGATCGTTCCTGAACCCGACGATGCGGAACTCACCGTACTGCGTCGGCAGGCGGGCGTCCGCCACGCGGTGCACCAGCCGTTCGGTCTGCAGCCGATGCGCCACCAGCTGCGCGACGGTGATGAACGTCAGCCCGTGCCTGGTCGCGAACGCATCGAGCTGATCGCGCTTGGCGGTGGTGCCATCGTCGTTCAGGATCTCGCAGATCACGCCGGCCGGCGTCAGTCCCGCCAGCCGCGCCAGGTCCACGGCCGCCTCGGTGTGGCCGACGCGCTTCAATACGCCGCCCTCGCGGGCACGCAACGGGTGGATGTGCCCAGGGCGGCGCAGGTCCGACGGCTGCGTGCGCGGGTCGACGGCCACGCGAATCGTCCTGGCCCGGTCGCTGGCGCTGATGCCGGTGGTCACACCGAAGCGCTCGTCGGCATCGATGCTGACGGTGAATGCGGTGCGGAAGGCGTCGGTGTTTTCCTTGCCCTGCGGATCGAGTGCCAGTGCCTGCACCCGTTCCGGTGTCATGGCGAGACAGATCATGCCCTTGGCCTGCAACATGAAGTTGATCAGTTCCGGCGTGATCAACTCCGCGGCGCAGATGAGGTCTCCCTCGTTCTCGCGATCCTCGTCATCGGCCACGACGATGACCTTGCCCTGTCGCAGGTCTTCGATGGCTTGTGCAATGCTGCCGAATGGCATGATGAGCTCTATTTGCCGACGCCGCGGAACAGCCCGAGGGCGGTGCCGAGCATCTGCGGTGAGGGCACGTCCGCATTGGACGGCAGTGCCTGGAGGTACGGAGCGAGCAGGTGCTGCACGAACTTTCCGATCACGTCACTTTCCAGGTGCACCCGGTCGCCGAGCATCCGGTCGGCGAGCGTGGTGTGCCGCCAGGTGTACTCGATGATCGAGAGACCGAGGACGCCCGGCTCCGGCAGGTCGTTCACGGTGAGGCTGACGCCATCGACGCAGATCGAGCCTTGCGGCACCAGCAGCGACGCGACGTCTGGTGGCACCCGCACGAGGATGATCAAGGCGTCGTCCTGCCGCGTCACCGACGTCACCGTGCCGACGCCGTCGACGTGGCCCTGCACCAGGTGCCCGCCGAGTCGGTCGGTGGGGCGCATGGCACGCTCGAGGTTCACGCGCCGGCCTTCCTGCCAGTGTGCGATCCCGGTGCGATCCAGCGTCGTCACCACCGCGGCGACGGTGAACCACGCCGCGCCGTGCTCGCGCACCGTCAGGCAGACGCCATCGAGCGCGATGCTTTCGCCATCCAGCAGGTCGTCGTAGCGGCACCGCACCCGGAACTCGCGTCCGGCGTCGGTGGCGCTGACCTGCTCGATGACGCCGATGTCGTCAACGAGTCCGGTGAACACGGTGCGTGAGGTCGTAGATGGCCATGAGGTCGTCTCCCAGCCGGCGATGCGAGACCAGTCGGTGTCGCGCGGCGGCGTCGAGATGCACGGGAGCGCCGGCCTGGAGCGGGCGCACGGCATCTGCACCCAAACGGACCGGAGCGGTAAAGATAACCAGCCGGTCCACCAACCCCTCGGCCAGCAGCGCGTCGGCCAGCGTGGCGCCGCCCTCGCAGTAGACCGACCCGATGCCCCGGGCCCGCAGCTCCTGCAGCTGCGCCAGCAGCCCGGTGGCGGTCAGCACGTCCGCACCCGCCTGGCGCAACGCCGACGACGCCAGCTCGCCCGGCTGCTCGGTGACCACCACCAGCGGCAGCTCCCGCGCCGACCGTACCAGCGCACTCTCAAGCGGGATGCGGGCCATGCGGTCGAACACCACCCGCACCGGAGCGGCGGGTCGTGTGGGCACGCCGCGGACGGTCAACTGCGGGTTATCGGCGATCACGGTGCCGACACCCACCGCCACCGCGTCGTGATCTGCGCGCTGCCGGTGCACCTCCCGCCGCGACGCCGTGCCGGTCAACCAGCCCGGCACTCGGCGGGCGTCGGCAATCGCGCCGTCCAGCGTCCGTGCCAGCTTCAACGTGACGAACGGACGGTCGCTCGCGAAGCCATGGAAGAACGCCGGATTCTGGTCCAGCGCCGCCTGCACCTCCACGTCACCCTCCACGCGCACGCCAGCCGCGCGCAGTCGATCGGCGCCGCCCCGCATGACGGGATTCGGATCGGTGGCCGCATACACCACGCGCGCCACGCCGGACGCCAGCACCGCATCCACGCAGGGTGGCGTGCGACCGGTGGCGTTGCAGGGTTCGAGCGTGGCATACAGCGTCGCGCCTCGCGCCAGCTCGCCTGCTGCGCGCAGCGCCTGCACTTCCGCATGCGCACCGCCAGCCGGCTGCGTGAACCCCTCACCCACGATCGCACCGTCACGAACGACGACGGCGCCGACCATCGGGTTCGGCGCCGTCGTGCCACGACCACGTAGCGCCACCGCGAGCGCCCGGCGCATCAGGCGACGGTCGATTGCCAGGTCGCTCACCGCGCCGGCGCCCGCATGCGATCAGAAGCTCACGCGCAGGCCCGCGGAGCCATAGAGCCGACGCGCATTCAGCTTGCCGTCGGTGAACGTGTTGTACGTCACCACGCTGTCACCACCGAACGTCGCACCCAGTTCGGCGCCAAGGTGCACCTTGCCGAGGTTGAGCCCCAGCGACCCGTAGGCGGTGTTGCGCGCAATCTCCTGCGTCAGTACGAAGGCGCCGCTGACCGGCGCAATCGGCGACCCGAGCACCACCGGAGTCACTCTCGCGCGCAGCTGCGTGAAGGCGCGGTAGCGATCCTGGCCAGCGCCACCACCGATCTCGAGGAAGCCGAGCCGCTTCGAGACGGACAGGCGGAGCGCGTCACTGCGCAGGCTCAGCTCATCCAGCGTGATGCTGTCGCGCTGCGCGCTGCCCGACGCATTGATGGGCAGGCTGGCGGCAATGCGCGAGGTGGGCAACGTCCGCCGGAAATAGCTCACCGAAACGGCAGGAGCCATCAGCCGATCGGCGAGCAGGCCGACACGAAGGCCGTAGCCAACCTTGAACGAGCTCTTGGTCGCGCCGACGCTGAAATCCTCGAGGTCGCGCGTGGGGAGGTAGGCCACGTTCGCCAGGACGTCCACCGCCATGATGCGCTGCACGCCGACGTTGAAACCCGGGATGACGCTGAATGCAGCGTCCACCGTCGGCATCGGAATCGGCGCGCGCGACGTGGGAATCGTGCTCTGCACGATGCCGGTGGCCGAGAGCTTCACACCGGAGAGGTCGGGAATCCGTCCATCCACCGCGTTGAGGCGCAGGCCGATGGTGATGCCATTCGATGTGCGCGCGGTGCCGAGCGTCGGACCACCGCCGGCAATGGCGCCGTTCACCTGCGGTGTCAGCATCGAGAACAGGTCGGTGCCTTTCTGGCACGCGTCGCGTAACCCGGACACCTGCGCGGTGCACTGTGGCGACTGCGCCGACAGCGGAGCGCTGAGCGCACTGGAGCCGAGCGCACTAGTGCCGAGCGCGAACACGAAAGCGAGACGACGAAGCACGGTCAGGCCTGCGAAGTGAGCTGCACCGTGCCGGTGCCGGGGCGGATGGCGCCCAGCACCCACGCGTGCGTGCCGGCAGCCGTGGCGGCTGACTGGACGTCGGCGACGTCAGCCGCATCACATGCGATGACCATGCCAACGCCCATGTTGAAGGTGCGGAACATCTCGCGCGCACCGACCTGCGCCGCAGCCTGCAACTGCACGTACACGTTCGGCACCGTCCATGACTGCAGGTCGATCACCGCGTCCAGGTCGGGCGGCAGCATGCGGTTCACGTTGCCGGGCAACCCACCGCCCGTGATGTGCGCCATGCCGTGGACGCGCGTGAGCATCGAGCGCAGCGCGGGCAGGTAGGTGACGTGCGGGCGCAGCAGCACCTCGGCCACCGTCTGGCCGTTCTCGCCGGGGAATGGGTCGTGCACGCCGAGTTGCATCACGTCGCTGACGATCTTGCGCGCCAGCGAGTAGCCGTTGGTGTGCAGGCCCGCACTGGCGAGGCCGACCAGCACGTCGCCATCGCGCACACGTCCCGCGCCCAGCACGGCATCTTCTTCCATGATGCCGGTGATGAAGCCGGCTAGGTCGTAGTCGGGTGGCGTGTACACGCCCGGCATCTCCGCCGTCTCGCCCCCCAGCAGCGCGCAGGCGTTCTCGCGGCAGCCGTGCGCGACACCAGCCACGATCCCTTCCGCCACCGCTGGATCGAGCACCCCGAACGCGACGTAGTCCAGGAAGTACAGCGGCACCGCGCCCATCACCAGGATGTCGTTGACGCAGTGATTCACCAGGTCGCGACCGACCGTGTCGTGCACGCCGGCTTCGATCGCCACCTTCAGCTTCGTGCCCACCCCATCGGCACTCGACACCAGCACCGGCGCGCGATATCCCGCCGGAATGCGGAACATGCCGCCGAAGCCGCCGAAGCTGCCGCGGGCACCCGCCGTCAGCGTGCTTTCGACGAGCGCCTTGATGCGCCCCTTGGCGTCGTCCGCCTTCTCGAGATCGACGCCGGCGCTGCGATAGTCGATGGGCGTGCTCACGCGGGGAGCGGCGCCTCGAACGCCACCAGGCGGTGGAATTCGCGCACGCGCGCCTCGATCTCCGGACGCGTCAGCGCGATCGTGCGCTCGTTGGAGAACTTCTCCACCGCGAACGACCCCATCGCCGAGCCATAGACGACGGCCTTGCGCATGTTCTCCTCGCTCAGGTCGTTGGTGGCGGCCAGCCAGCCGATGAAGCCGCCCGCGAACGAGTCACCGGCGCCCGTCGGATCGAACACCGACTCCAGCGGATACGCCGGTGCGAAGAACACGGTGTCGCCGGAGAACAGGAACGCACCATGTTCACCCTTCTTGATCACGACGTGCTTCGGCCCGCGCGACATGATCCAGCGCGCCGCCTTCACCAGGTTCGACTCCTCGGTGAGTTGCCGCGCCTCGGCGTCGTTGATCGTGATCAGGTCCACGTGCTTCAACAACTCGATCAGGTCCGGCCGGCGGCTCTCGATCCAGAAGTTCATCGTGTCGCACGCCACCAAGCGCGGCTTGGTGACCTGCTTCAGCACGTCGAGCTGCAGGCGGGGATCGATGTTGCCACGGAACACGAACGGCGAGTCGGCGAAGGCCGCGGGAATCTTCGGCCGGAAATGCGAGAACACGCCGAGGCGCGTCTCCAGCGTCTCGGCCGAGTTGAGGTCATGCCGGTAGCGCGCGCGCCAGCGGAAGCTTTCCCCTTCGGCCACTTCCACGCCGCTCATGTCCACGCCCTTCGCCTTCAGCGGCTCGAGCTTCTCCATCGGGTAATCGGTGCCGATCACGCCGACCATCTTCACCGGCGCAAAGTGGCACGCCGCCGAGGCGAACATGTTGGCGGAGCCGCCGAGCACTTCCTCGGCCTTGCCGAAGGGCGTCTCGACCGAATCGAGCGCAACGGAACCAACGACGAGGACGGACATGGCGTGACGTGTGTCGGAAGAGGAAGGTGGCGCCGGGCGGCCTTACATCCGCTCCGGGGCGGACAACCCCAGCGCGGAGAGGGCATTCGCGAGCACGACGCGCGTGGCATTGGCGAGCACGAGGCGTGCCTGCATGATCGCCGGCGGCTCGTTCAGCACATGATGCTTGTGGTACCAGGTGTGCACGAGGGCAGCAGTGCGTTCCAGCCAGTTCGCCAGGCGGTGCGGTTCCAGCGACGCCGCGGCACCGGCCACCATCGCCGGGAAATCCGCCAGCGCCTTGATCAACTCGCGCTCCTCCGGCTCGGTGAGCACCGATAGATCGACGCCATCACCGGTGATGCCGGCGCGCTCGATCTCGCCCACGCGGAAGATGCCGCACAGGCGCGCGTGCGCCATCTGGATGTAATAGACCGGGTTCTCCTCGGACTGCGAGCGGGCCAGGTCCACGTCGAACACCAGCTGCGAATCGCCCTTCCGCATTACGAAGAAGTAGCGCACGGCATCGCGTCCGACCTCCTCGATCAGGTCGCGGACGGTGACGTAGCTGCCGGCGCGCTTGGAGATCTTCACCTCTTCGCCACCCTTCATCACCAGCACCATCTGGTGCAGCACGTAGTCGGGGTATCCCTGCGGGATGCCGATGCCGAGGGCCTGCAAGCCGGCGCGCACGCGCGTCACCGTGGAGTGGTGGTCGGAGCCCTGCACGTTGATGGCCCGCGCAAAGCCGCGCTCCCACTTCGTCACGTGATAGGCGACATCGGGCACGAAGTAGGTGTACTCGCCACCCTTCGCCGCCGAGCGTTTCATCACGCGATCCTGGTCGTCACCGAAGTCGGTGGTCCGGAGCCAGAGCGCACCGTCCTTCTCGTAGGTGTGCCCGCTGGCCACCAGCGCGGCGACGGTGGTGTCCACCTTGCCGTCGGAGTAGAGCGAACTCTCGAGGTAGTAGGTGTCGAACACGACACCGAACGCCTTCAGGTCCATGTCCTGCTCGGCGCGCAACGCCGCCACCGCGAAGCGACGGATCGCATCGGTGTCGGTGAGCTCCGTATCGGCAGGATGCGCCGCGCGATATGCCGTCGCGATCTCGCGGATGTATTCGCCGTGATAACCGTTCTCGGGGAACTCAACCGTCGCACCGCCCTGCTCAAGCGCGCGCAGTCGCACGCTGGCCTGCAGGTTGTTAATCTGGCCGCCGCCGTCGTTGTAGTAGAACTCGCGCCTCACCCGCCAGCCGGTCCACTCCAGCAGCGTGCTGATCGCGTCACCGAGCGCCGCCTGCCGTCCGTGGCCCACATGCAGCGGCCCGGTCGGATTGGCGGACACGAATTCCACCACCACGGGCGCCTGTGCCCCGGTGTCGGAACGGCCGTAGGTCGCGGCGCCGGCGATGATCTGCGGCAGCACACGTGTCAGCGCGCCGGTATCGACGCGGAAGTTGATGAACCCCGGTCCGGCGATCTCCGCGGCGCTGATGCCCACACCGTCCAAGTGCATGGCGGCAATCAGCTGCGTGGCGACTTCACGCGGCGGCAGCTTGAGCGGCTTGGCCAGCAGCATGGCGGCGTTGGTGGACCACTCGCCGAACGAGGGGTCGCGCGGCCGCTCGACCACGGCCGTGAACCCCGCGTCCGCGCCCAGCGACTGTGCGGCGCGACCGATCTCCGCCCGCAGCGTCTCGGGCGAACTCACGGGGCTGCCGGTCCGCTGCCCGATGATTTCGGTTCGGACTTGGGCGCCGGCGCGGCCTTCGCCTCGCCGCCGGACGACGCGGTGGAGCCACCGGCATCCGCCTTCGGCGTCGCCTTGGTCTCACCCTTCGACTCGGGGGCACCCGCCGGCTTGGGCGCGTCGCCCTGCGTGCGATGCGCGTTGCGGCCGTAGTCGGTCAGGTAGAAGCCCGATCCCTTGAACAGGAGCGCGGCACCACCGGAAATGATGCGGACCGCGGTCCCCTCACCATTCGGGTTGGGGATTTCGGCGGGAACTTCAGAAATCTTGAAGCTCCGCTCGATGATCGTGCCGTCGGGCAGACGGAACTCGTAAGTGGGCATGACTCCGACACTTGGAAGAGACGACAGCCACGGAAGTTAGCCGGGCTCGGGCGGGCATTCAACGTCTCGGGCCGCCATCGGGGGGCCGCGCATGAATTGGCGGGCGTTCAGGTCGATATGCCGCCACGACCCACGTCCGGCAGCATCCCGCCCGACACCACGCCGCCCGGCGTGACACCGTGCCCGCTTTTCGCCCTGTCCCGTCCGTTTCCTGGCCGCGGCCGCGCATCGCCCCACACCACCACGGTCGGGCGCGGCGAGAACGCTCGCCAGCGCTATTTTGATCGGCGCGGCGGGGATGGCTGTCAGCTCTACCCCGCCTGGTGAGACCCCGCTCGTCACCGCACCGGGAGCGGTGACAGAGTCGCACGATACGACAGACACACTGCACACGAGTGATCGGCAATGCGCGTCCTGGTGCTCGGAGCGTCGGGAGGATGCGGTCGGTGGCTGGCGCGAATCGCCACTGCACGCGGGCATGACGTGACGGCGCTGGTGCGCGCCGCGCCGCAGAGCGACGAGGTGCGGGACGCACTGGGCGGCGCACGAATCATCGAAGGAAACGTCCTCGATCCGCAGGCCCTCGAGCGGGCGGTGCGCGGTCAGCAGATCGTCCTCTGCGCGCTGGGGATCCGACGCGCCGGACGCAGTCCGTGGGCGCCGCTGCAGTCACCGACCGACTTCGTGGCGACGGCGGTGCGCGGACTGATTCCCGCCATGCAGCGTGCGGGCATCGCCAGGTTGAGCGTGATCAGCGCGGCCGGTGTCGGCGACAGCGTTGCCCATCTGTCGTGGCCCGTGCAACGCCTGATCGGGCTGGGCAACGTCGCGGTGGCCTATCGCGACCTGGCGGCGATGGAGGCCCTGCTGCCGCCGAGCCGGCTGGAGTGGCAGGTGGTGCGACCGGTCACGCTGGTGGAGGGCTCGGCGACTGGCGCGGCCCGTCCCGTGGATCGCTACACGATGTTGTCCACCATCCGGCGTGCCGACGTCGCGCACTGGATGATGGAACAGGCCGAATCGCGCGCGGCGGCGGCGGCGCCGCGCTTCGTGTTGCTGGGCACCTGATTCCCGTGCAGACGGGCGCCAGTCAGAGCGGCCGGTACGTGCCCCATACGGTCGACAGCGTATCGGAAATCTCGCCGACGCTGGCCCGTGCACGGACCGCCTCGATGATCACTGGCATCAACGGCACGTTCGAGGCATCGGCGCTCCCGTAATGTGCGGCAGCATCACGCACGGCGGCCAGCGCCGCGTTCAGCCGGTCGGCATCGCGTGCGGCGCGCACCGCAGCCAGGCGCGTGACCTGGCCACGCTCCAGCGCGGAGTAATCGGGTGACGCGATCACCGGCGGTTCCTGCCCGTCGCCGAACTTGTTGACGCCGACGATCACCGTATCGCCCGCCTCGACGCGCAACTGGAATTCGTACGCCGACCGCCCGATCTCGTCCTGGAAGAACCCCTGCTCGATCGCCGCCGCGCTGCCGCCCAGTTCCTCGACCTGCGCCATCAGCGCCAGCGCGCGCGTCTCGAGCTCCGTCGTCAGCGCCTCGACGTAATAGCTGCCAGCCAATGGATCCACGGTCTGCGCCACGCCGCTCTCGTAGGCCACGATCTGCTGCGTGCGCAACGCCAGCGTGGCCGCCTGCGCGGTGGGCAGCGAGAGGGCCTCGTCGTAGCCGTTGGTATGCAGCGACTGCGTGCCACCAAGTGCCGCGGCCAGCGCCTGCACCGTCACGCGCACCACGTTGTTGAGTGGCTGCTGCGCGGTGAGCGTCACGCCGCCGGTCTGGGTGTGGAACCGCAGGCGGCAGCTGGCATCACTGGCCCCGAAACGTTCGCGCATCAGCGTCGCGTAGATGCGTCGCGCGGCGCGGAACTTGGCCACTTCCTCGAACAGGTCGTTGTGGCAGGCAAAGAAGAACGACAGGCGCGGCGCGAACTCGTCCACCGCGAGTCCGGCGGCAATCGCACGCTGCACGTACTCCACCGTGTTCGCGAACGTGAACGCCAGTTCCTGCACCGCCGTGGCACCCGCCTCCCGGATATGGTAGCCGCTGATGGAGATCGGATTCCAGTTCGGCACCTCGCTGGCGCAGAAGCGGAATGTTTCCGCCACCAGTGCCAGCGAGGGCACCGGCGGGTACACGTAGGTGCCGCGTGCGATGTACTCCTTCAGGATGTCGTTCTGCGTCGTGCCACTCAGCGCGGCCCGACTGATCCCGCGTTCCTCGGCCACCACGATGTACATCGCCAGCAGCGTGCTGGCGGTGGCATTGATGGTCATCGAGGTGGACACCCTGTCGAGCGGAATGCCGTCCAGCAGCGTGTGCATGTCCTCGACGGTGTCGATCGCCACGCCGACGCGGCCCACTTCACCGAGTGCCCGCGGCGCGTCGGAATCGATGCCCATCTGCGTCGGCAGGTCGAACGCCACCGAGAGGCCGGTCTGTCCCGCCGCCAGCAACATCTTGTAGCGCGCATTCGACTCGGCGGCGTTGCCGAACCCGGCATACTGCCGCATGGTCCAGAGGCGCCCGCGGTACATGTCGCGCTGCACACCACGCGTGTACGGAAACGCCCCCGGTTCGCCCAGCGCCGCGCCCTCGGCATCCTCGGCGCGATACACCGCCTTCACCTCGATCCCGGACGGCGAGGTCTTCACCGCGGCCGTGCGTCCCTGCGTCGAGCCACCACTCACGCCGTGGCTCCGACGGCCGCCAGCATCTCCTTCGCGGTTTCGACATCGCCCTTGCTGCCGAGGTACAGCGGCGTACGCTGATGCAGTTCCGTCGGCATCACGTCGAGGATGCGAATGCGCCCGTCCGAGCCGGCGCCGCCGGCTTGCTCGCAGATGAACGCCAGTGGATTGGCCTCGTACAGGAGCCGCAACTTCCCCTTCGGCGACATGGTGTTGGCGGGATACACGAACACGCCACCGGCCAGCAGGTTGCGATGGAAGTCGGCCACCAGCGATCCCACATAGCGCACGTTGTGCGGCTTCTGCACGCCATCCAGTCCGCGATAGCGACGCATCAGCGCCTTCACGTTCTCATCCCAGTACTGCTCGTACGAGTCGTTCACCGACAGGAACTTGCCGGTGTGCGGCGTGCGGATGTTGGGATGCGAGAGCAGGAACTCGCCGATCGACGGGTCGAGCGTGAAGCCGTGCACGCCCTGTCCGGTGGTGTAGACCATCATCGTGCTGGAGCCGTAGATGATGTAGCCCGCCGCCACCTGGCGCCGACCCGGCTGCAGGAAGTCCTCAAGCTCACCGGCGCGCCCGTTGGTGATCTTGCGCACGACCGAGAAGATCGTGCCCACCGGCACGTTCACGTCGATGTTGGATGAGCCGTCCAGCGGGTCGAACATCAGGCAGTACTTCCCGGTGCGGAATCGATCCGGGATCGGGATGATGTCCGGTTCCTCCTCCGACGCCATCGCGCACAGGCGGCCGCCGTGATCCATCGCCTTGATCATGATGTCGTTCGACAGCACGTCCAGCTTCTGCTGGGTCTCGCCCTGCACGTTCTCGTTCTCGGTGGCGCCGATGATGTCCACCAGGCCCGCCATGCGGACCTTGTTGGAGATCATCTTCGCGGCCAGCGCGATGTCGTAGAGAATGCCGGAGAGTTCACCGCTGGCCTCGGGATAGAGGCGTTCCTGCTCGATGATGAACCGCTCGATGGTGACGACTGAAACGGGGGTGTGGTTGACCACGTTCACGCGCCCGGAGAAAGGATGGTTGGCCGAGGCCGTTGAAATCGCGAGGCTGCCCAGGCATCGGCATCCGCCTCGAAGCGGTTGCACGCATACCCGCGCGTCAGCGACTCCCAGAGATACAGCAAGGGGAACGCGGCCGAGCTGGCAAACTGCTCCACGTGTCGATGCTCGTGCAAGAGGAATGCGGGCTCCCACGCGGCATCCGGCGCGAGGAACACCGTGCGCCAGAGTGTGATGCCCTGCACCGACGGCTGGCCCAGGCACCAGCCACCGATGCGCGGTGGCAGGCCACCACGTCGCCAGCGCACCGTCGCCAGTTCCGGCCACTGCGTCACCAGCGCCGCCGGCACCGCATCCGCACTCCCGATCAGGGGAACGAGGATGGAGGCGCGGAACCAGTCGCGGAATCGGGTGACGGCAGGTGCCATTGACGGGCAGCGGTGGAGACGGTGATGGCACGGCCATCGGACCGGACGACGATCGTGCCGACCACGTCGGTCCGCACGACTGTAATCTGGCGCAGTGCAAGCGCCTGCAGGACCTCTGGCGAGGGGTGCCCGTAGCGATTACCCCGGCCCACCGAGACCAGCGCGACCTGCGGACGCACGGCGTCGAGGAAGGCTGCTCCCGAGCTGGTCCGGCTGCCGTGATGGCCGACCTTCAGCACATCGGCGCGTAACCACTCAGCCGGTGTATGGTCCAGCAACCACGCTTCCTCCGCCACTTCGGCATCGCCCACCAGCAGCATCGCGGTCCGTCCGTATTCCACGCGCACCACGGAGCTGGCCAGATTCGCGTCACGCAGCTGTGCCGTCCAGCTGGAATCCGGGGCCAGGAAACGCATGGTCACACCATCCACCTGCACCGTGTCGCCGGGGTGGACGCGCGACCACTGCACGCGGTGCACCGCGGCACTCTCCAGCGAGGCCCGGTAGGCCTCGGTGCCACCAGCGAAGGCACCGTCCAGATATCGCACCGGGCGCGTGGCCCCGATCACGGCCGGAGCGCCGCCCACGTGATCCAGATGCGGGTG
>JANMON010000004.1:0-7223 GCA_031369265.1 Gemmatimonadaceae bacterium
GAAGGGGTGGAGTCGAAGCGGCGCAGGGCCCGGTACCCTGCGACCTCCGACGCCGCCCCTTCGTCACGCGACGGACAGACGAGCAGCAGCGCACGGCCGAGCGCGCGACGCACGGCGGGGAAAAGTCGGCGCGGCAGCGACGAGATGCCCGTGCTCGTGCCACCGATCCGCGTCACCAGCGTGGCGGAAGATCCGCGCGTCAAGGGACGCGTGCGCGTACGATGCCAGGCACTCGGCGAAACGGTCACACTCGTCATCGGTGCCAGCGGTGTGCGCGCGTTCAACGTGCGCACGGGCATGGTGCTCGATACCGTCAGCTGGGCCGCGCTGTCGCGCGAAGCACGGGTGGTGCACGCCCAGGATGCCGCGCTGCGAATGCTGTCCACGTCTCGCCGTAGCCGGCGTGATCTCGAGATGCGCCTGCGCCGCCGCGAGATGGACCAGACCGTGATCGCCGACGCGCTCAGCCGGCTGGATGCCATCGGCCTGCTCAACGACGACGAGTGCGCACTGGCCGAAGCGGCCGCACAACTTCGCAGCGGGGCGCGGAGTACCGGCGCCGTCAAGCGACGACTGCGGCAACGCGGTGTGGCCGGCGACGTGGCCGATGCCGCGGTGGCGTCGGTCGTCGAATCCGAAGAGGTGGACGACGCAGCCCGGTGCGAAGAGGCGGCGCTGAAACGGGCGCGCCAGCTGCGCGGCGTGGACCGGACCACCGCGCAACGGCGGCTCATCGGGTTCCTGATGCGTCGCGGCTTTTCGGGTGACCTGGTGTTCGCCAGCGCCCGCCGGGCATTGGCCGGGTGGGGCAGTGACGGCGCGCCGGATGCCGAAGCATCGGGTGCCGACGGCGACGCGGATCCCGACGACGACGCGTAGCCGCGACGCCACGTCGCCGTAACTGTCGGCGCCGTCTATATTTGGCGTCTATGCTCGCGTCTGAGATCCGCTCCCGATTCCTGGCCTACTTCGAGCGCCAGCACCACGCCATCCGCCCGTCATCGTCGCTCGTCCCGGCCGATGATCCGACGCTGATGTTCACCAACGCCGGCATGGTGCAGTTCAAGCGCGTCTTCCTCGGCCAGGAAGAGACGAGCTTCGGTAAGCGCGCCACGACCTCGCAGAAGTGCGTACGCGCCGGCGGGAAGCACAACGATCTCGAGCAGGTGGGCCACACCGCACGGCATCACACCTTCTTCGAGATGCTGGGCAACTTTTCCTTCGGCGACTACTTCAAGCGCGACGCGATCCAGTTCGCGTGGGAGTTCGTCACCGAAGAGCTGAAGATCCCGCGTGAGCACCTCCGCGTCACCGTCTTCCACGAGGACGACGAGGCGCGTCAGCTCTGGAAGGACGTCGCCGGTGTGCCCGAAAGCCGCATCTATGGCCTCGGCACGAAGGACAACTTCTGGCAGATGGCCGACACGGGACCGTGTGGACCGTGTTCCGAGATCTTCGTCGATCTCGCCGCCACCGCCAGCGACTGGGCGTTCCCCGAGGGCGCCAGCGGCGAGTGGACGCGCACCGACCTCTCGGAGTTCTCGCTCGATGCGTTCGTCGAAGGGGCCGAAGCCGGTCGCTTCATCGAGATCTGGAACCTGGTCTTCATGCAGTTCGACAAGCAGCCCGACGGCACCAACGTCCCGCTGCCCGCACCCAGCGTGGACACCGGCGCAGGCCTCGAGCGCATCGCGGCCGTGATGCAGGGCGTCAGCAACAACTTCCACACCGACGTCTTCGCGCCGCTGATCGCCGCCGTCGAATCGGCGGTGGGAATCACGTATCCGTACCGCCCCGGCACGGGTCTCGGCACGGCGCATGACGCGAGTGGCAAGGCGATCGACCCGGCCAGCTTCCGCGTGCTGGCCGATCACGCGCGCGCCACGGCGTTCCTGCTGGCCGACGGTGTATTCCCGTCGAATGAAGGTCGCGGCTACGTGCTGCGCCGCATCCTGCGCCGAGGTGTGCGTCACGCGTGGCTGCTCGGCCGACGTGAACCGACGCTGGTACTGGTGGTGCAGGCGGTGATCGACAGCATGGGTGACTTCTTCCCCGAGCTGCGTGCGCGTACGAAGCACATCCTCGACACCACACGCGCCGAAGAAGTGCGATTCCTGGCCACGATCGACGCCGGCATGTCGCGCTTCGAGGAGCTGGCGCCGATCCACAGTTCGCAGGGCTCGACGGCGATTCGCGGGACCGTCAGCGGCCAGGATGTCTTCACGCTGTACGACACCTTCGGCTTCCCGATCGACCTCACCGAGTTGATGGCGCGCGAGCGCGGCTACCTGGTGGACATCGCCGGCTTCGAGGCCGCGCTGCAGGTGCAGCGATCACAGTCGCAGGAAGATCGCAAGAGTCGCAAGATCGGCGTCAACGCCGACGTGCTGGCCGACTTCGCGACCTGGCAGACCGAACCCGCAGCACTCGCCGCTGCGACGTTCGTCGGCTACGACGTGCTCGAGGCAACCACCACCGTCGCCGCGATCCGCGCGCTCGACGACGGCCGCACCGCCGTGATCCTCAAGGACGCACCGTTCTACGCCGAGTCGGGCGGGCAGGTCTCGGATGGCGGCGAGGTGTCGGGTGACGGGTGGTCGCTGGCGGTGGAAGACGTGAAGAAGATCGACGGCCGCACGGCGGTGATCGGCACGGCCAGTGGCCGCGTGGCGTTCGGTACCGTGCGGGCGACGGTGCCGCCGTCGGTGCGCCGCGACATCGAGCGCAATCACACCGCCACCCACCTGCTGCACGCGGCATTGCGGCAGGTGCTCGGCGAGCACGTGCACCAGGCGGGTTCGCTGGTGAGCGCTGATCGCCTGCGCTTCGATTTCACCCATCACGGTCCGGTGACCGCGGCGCAGCGGTTGGAGATCGAGGCGATCGTGAATCGCGAGATCTGGACGGGCACACCGGTCGCCACGCGCATCATGGCGCACGCCGATGCTATCGCCGACGGTGCCACCGCGCTCTTCAACGAGAAATACGGCGACACGGTTCGCGTGGTCGGCATCGGCGGGTTCTCGAAGGAACTCTGCGGTGGCACACATGTGCGCAACACGGCGGAGATCGGCGTCTTCGTGTTCGTGCACGAGACAGGCGTCGCGGCCGGCGTGCGGCGTGTCGAGGCGCTGACGGCGCGCGGCGCGTTCGCGCACATGCGCTCGCGCGAACAGCTGCTGCAGGAAGCGGCCGACCTGCTCAAGGGCCCGGCGGACACCGTGCCGAAGAAGGTGCAGTCGCTGCTCGACGACCGCCGCGCGATGGAGAAGCGCCTGGCGGAGGCGCTGAAGGGCGGTGGCGGTGGCCTCGGCGACGTGCTGGGCAAGTCCATCAGCGTCAACGGCGTGAAGGTCGCCAGCGGCGAAGTAAAGGGCATTCCCGACATGAAGGCGCTGCTGGCGCTCGGCGATGCGATGCGCGAGCAGCTCGGCAGCGGCATCGGTGTGCTGGCCACCACGTTCGAGGATGGCAAGGCGGCGATGGTCGCCACCGTCACCGACGACGTGCGTGCGCGCGGCGTGGCGGCGGATGCGGTGGTGAAGGCGCTGGCGACGCTGGGCGGCGGTCGTGGCGGCGGCAAGCCGCACATGGCGCAGGCGGGTCTGCCGTCGGTGGAGGCCATCGCGATCGTGCTGGGCGCGGTGGAAGGTGTGGTGGCCGCGCTCGTGACTTCCTGACGCAGCATCCGCACCCACGCGAGATGAGGAGCGACTGATGACGACACCGGCGAGTGAGTGGGTTGCGGCACACGGTGAACAGCCACCGTCGGCGCTGCGTGAGCGGCTCGACGCGGTCCTCGACAGCGAAGCAGCGCGCAGCGATGCGCCGGTCTCCGATGCATTGCTGCACGCCGGTCAGACCCTGCTGGCCTCGATCCTGGGCAGCGGCTCGACGCAGCGTGATGCCGCGCTCGACCTGCTCACCGCCGACGCCCTGGTGACGTATGCCTTCGAGGCGGCGGCCGACGATCCAGCGTCGCTGGATGCACATGCCGTCGCCGCAATGCGCGCGATTTCGGCGCTGGTGGATGGCCGGACGCACTGATCCGGCGCAGCGTGCCGGATGATCGACATCCACACGCACCTGCTGCCCGGCGTGGACGATGGCGCTCGCACACCCGAGCAGGCGCTCGGCGTGCTGCGACGTTTCGCCGCCTCGGGTGTGACCTGCGTGGTCTGCACGCCGCACCTGGCCGCCAGCGAAGCAGCCGTGATTCCGGTGGAGCGCTATGAACGGATCCACAGCAGCATCTGCGAGGCACTGCCCGCCACGCTCACGGTGCAGCGCGGCTGGGAGATCATGCTCGATCGTCCGGGCATCGACCTCAGTAGCGCGCACCTGCGGCTGGGCGCCTCTCGTTCGCTCCTGGTCGAGTTTCCGCGTGGCCCCCTGCCTTCGGGCACCGAGCTCGAACTGGCGCGTCTTCGACAGGGTGGTGTGACGCCGGTGGTGGCGCATCCGGAGCGGTACGGCGGCATGACGCTTGAATTGATCGCCACCTGGCGACGCATCGGCGCCGTGATCCAGACCGACACCGCATACCTGCTCGGCGATGGTCCGCGCTGTGAGCTGGCGCGCACCATGCTGGCCGAGGGCATGATCGACATCCTGGCCAGTGACAACCATGGTGATGATCGCTCGCTGTGGGCTGCGCATGACTGGCTGATCGAGATCGGTGCCAGTGATGCGTCGCAGTTGCTGACCAGCGTGAACCCTGGCTCGCTGCTCAGCGACCAGCACCTGGTGCCGGTGCCACCGGTGCGGCTCGAGCGCGGCATGTTCACGCGGCTGCGCGAGATGCTGGGCCTCAAGCGGGGAGGCACCCCGTTGCGCAACACACCCATTGCCTGAGAGGCGGATGCAGAGGGTCGAGCACATCACCAGCGCCTTGCGCGAATTGTCGGAGACGGCGCTGCGCACCGCCGAGTTGATCGAGGCGCAGCTGGATCGCGCCGCCGAGATGATGCAGGAGGCGGTGGCGCGTGGCGGGACGCTGTTCTTCTGCGGGAACGGTGGTAGTGCCGCCGATGCGCAGCATCTGGCCACCGAGTACGTCGTGCGCTACACACGCAACCGTGCCGCGTATCCAGCGATCGCACTGACGACCGACACCTCGCTGCTCACCGCAGCCGGCAACGACTTCGGCTTCGATCACATCTTCGAGCGACAGGTGCAGGCCCTCTGCAAGCCGGGTGACCTGCTGATCATCCACTCCACCAGCGGCAACTCGCCGAATGTGCTGCTGGCGGCGGCTGCTGCGCGCGCCAAGGGGGTGCAGGTGCTGGCCTTCAGTGCCCGCGACGGTGGCGCGCTCTTGTCGGCCGCCGATCATTCCGTCGTCATTCCGACCGACCGGACCGACCGGGCGCAGGAACTGCACCTGAACATCGAACATGCCATCTGTGATCTCATCGAGGCGACGCTGTGATTGACCTGAAAGGACGACGTGTGGTGGTGACGGGCGGCGGTCGCGGCATCGGCGCGGCGACGGCGGTGCTCTTTGCGCGTGCCGGCGCCGACGTGGTGATCGGCTATCGCGCGCGACGTGCGGATGCCGACGCGGTGGCGCTGGAGTGCATCTCGCACGGGGTGCGCGCCGCGGCGATCGCCGCCGACCTGTCGCAACGCGGCGGTGCCGATGCCTTGTGCATCGCCGCCACGGCCACGCTGGGCGCGATCGACATCGTGGTGCTCAACGCGGGCTACTGGCCCACCACGCCCGAGCCGCTGTCCACCATGAGCGACGCGCGCTGGCACGACACCGCCGCGCAGAACTACGAGGCGATGTTCCAGGGGGCTCGTGCGGCTGCGCGCAGCGTCACCGACGGTGGTCGCATCGTGTTCGTCTCCAGCACGGCGGGACAGCGCGGTGAGGCGTACCACGCCGATTATGCGGCAGCGAAGGGCGCGATGATCTCACTCACCAAGTCGCTCGCGATCGAGCTGGCGTCGCGGCAGGTGACGGTGAATGCGGTGGCACCAGGCTGGGTCGATACCGACGCCATCGCGCCGGTGGTCCATGGCGACGAGAAGACGCGCATTGCGGCCGCGATCCCGCTCGGTCGCATCGCCACGGCAGCAGACATCGGCGGGCCGATCGTGTTCCTCGCCAGTCCATTGGCGCGGCACATCACCGGTGAGATCCTGAACATCAACGGCGGCAGCGTGTTGTGCGGGTGATGCCGTCGGCCGAGGGCGCACGATGATCGCGATGGTCTTCACCGGCGGCACGATCTCGATGCGAGTCGATGCGGTGGCGGGTGGTGCGGTGCCCGCGCTCGACGCGCGCGACATCCTGGTGTCGGCGCGCGGCATCGATGCCGTCGCTGAACTGCGGGTGGAGGACTGGGGGCGGTTTCCGGGGCCGCACATGGACGTGGAGCGCATGTGGGCGTTGCGCGCACGCCTGATGGAACTGGTGGCCGAAGATACGGTGGACGGCGTGGTGGTCACGCATGGCACCGATACCATCGAGGAGACGGCGTACCTGATGGCGCGCTCGGTGCCGACCACCAAGCCGATCGTCTTCACCGGTGCGATGCGCAACCTGAGTGAACTCGGGTGGGACGGTCCGGCCAACCTGGTGGATGCAGTCCGCGTTGCGGCGCATGCGGAAGCGGGCGACTACGGCGTGTTGCTGGTGATGAACGGTCGCGCCTATTCCGCGCTCGACGTGAGCAAGGCGCAGACGCACATGCTGGATGCGTTCGAGAGTCCGGGTCTGGGTCCGGTGGCGGAAGTGGATGACGAGGCGGTGATCTTCCGTCGTGCGCTGTCGGTACAGCGGGCGTTGCTGACGCCGGAGATGCTCGCCACGCCCGTGGACATCATCGGGGCGTGGGCAGGTGCCGACGCGCGCCTGCTGGACGCCGTGTTGCCGACGGCACAGGGCGTCGTGATCTCCGCACTCGGACGCGGCAACTTGCCACCGCTGATGGCGGACGGCCTGGAACGGTGGCGCGAGGCCGGCAAGCCGGTGGTGATCACCAGTCGCACCGGCCGAGGCCGGGTGGGTCAGACCTACGGGTATCCCGGCGGCGGCCGACGGCTCGGTGAGATGGGAGCGCTCTTTGCCGGCTCGCAGCGGCCCGTGCAGGCCCGAATCGACCTCATGCTGGCACTTGGCGCCGGCATGTCGGGTGAGGCGCTGCGCGCGGTGTTCTCCGGCGCCTGACGGCGCCGGAGGTGACGGGTCAGGCGGGCTGCGTGACCGGCGCGTC
>JANMON010000020.1:0-12367 GCA_031369265.1 Gemmatimonadaceae bacterium
TACGCGCCGATCACGCAGCGGTGGCTCGGTGGCGTCTGAGATGGCGCGCACCGCGCACGTGACGCCGCTTGGCTCGCCCACCCGCCGCATGCCGGCGGAGTGGGAGGCCCATGCCGCCACCTGGCTGGCCTGGCCGGTGCACGAACCTGACTGGCCCGGCAAGTTCGCGCCGATTCCGTGGGTGTACGCCGAAATCGTGCGCGCGCTGGCGTTGCACGAGCGGGTCGATGTGCTCTGCCATGACGCACACATCCGCGAACAGGCGCGTGAACGGCTCACCGCGCATGCCGTGAACCTCGACAACGTGCGCCTGCACGTGGCGCGCACCGATCGCGTGTGGGTGCGCGACTCGGGTCCCACCGGCGTGCACCGCCCTGACGGCTCGGTGGAGCTGGTGCAGTGGGGCTTCAATGCGTGGGCGAAGTACGACAACTACCTGCACGACACGCGTGTCCCGGAGCATGTCGCCGAGTGCACTGGACTGCCGATCACGCGTGCGCAGCGGGCGGATGGCAACGGCGCGCTGGTGCTCGAGGGCGGCGGCATCGAGGTCAATGGTCGCGGGCGGATCCTCGTCACCGAGGAGTGGCTGCTGACCGACATCCAGATCCGGAATCCCGGCTTGGGCAAGGCTGACTACGAACGCGCCTTCAGCGAGTGGCTGGGCTGCCCCGAGACGATCTGGCTCGGTGAAGGCGCGGTTGGCGACGATACCCACGGCCACGTGGACGACATCGCGCGATTCACCGCCGCTGACACCGTGGTGCTGGCAGTGGAGCGCGACCCGAGCGACGACGAGAACCATCGTCGCTCGATGGACAACCTCCAGCGCCTGCAGCGGGTGGGCGGCGCGGCCGGTCCGCTGCGCGTGATCGAGTTGCCCTATCCGCGCGCGGTGATGATGGACGGCGTGCGCCTGCCGGCCAGCTATGCCAATTTCTACGTCGCCAATGGCGTGGTGATCGTGCCGACGTTCAACGACCCCAACGACCGCCTCGCGCTCAACATCCTCGCCGGCTGTTTCCCGACGCGTTCCATCGTCGGCATCCACGCCGTGGACCTGGTCTGGGGCCTGGGCACGTTGCACTGCCTGACCCAGCAGCTCCCCGCCGCGCGCACCCTGCTGCGCTGAGACGCGCGCGCGGCACGTCGCCCTACCCGGGCGGCGGGCCGCCGCCCGGCACCTTCACCGGCACCGAATCGACGGGCGGAATCGTCGCGCGATCCAGCAGCGGATTCTTGTGCGCGATGAACCCCGCCTCCCAGGCGGTCTTCACCGTCGCCGCTGACGCGGCCAGCGCCGTCACCACCACGGCACCGCGCAGCCAGGCCGGCACCACCGGCAACTCAGCCACTGGTCCCTTCGACGCGCGCCAGAACGCATACGCCGCGACGGCGCCGGCCAGCAGCACCACCCATAACGCCCGCTCCGAGGCTTCCTCGTGCTCCTCGATGGCGTCACGCTGCACGTACCAGCGCTTCACGTCCACATGTTCGGCATTGCCACCGGTCCACTGCACCGGATAGAACGACAGCCCGGCTACCACGATCGCGGCCGTCCCCACCCGCCAGAGACTCCGTCGGCGGATGAACGTGGCCAGAACCACCAGCACGGTGCCCAGCAGGATCGCCAGCACCGGCACGTGGTTGACCATCAGGTGAATCGCGAGTGCGTCCATGTCGTCCCGGTGTGAGGAATGGTGACTGACCGCACGATGGCCCCGCACGTGCCTCCGGACAACCCGCGCCGTGACCTGAATATGGATGGGCTCGTCCGTGCCTTACCAGCGTCATCCCCTCGCCCACTGCCCGCATGGCCCACCCCACCCTCCGACGCTCCGGCGTCGCCCTGTGCTGCCTGTTGCTGAGCTCCTGTGAGCGTGACGCCTTCGCGACCGGCGGTGACACCATGTACCTCGGCGCTGCCGGGGCCTGGCAGACGGCGTACGGCCAGATGGCGCACCGCGGCATCGACATGGCGGTGGATGAACTCAACCAGCAGGGCGGGCCGCAGAAGCAGACGGTCAGCGTGATCTTCCGCGACGATCAGGCCGAGGGCGACCTCGCCGCAAGGATCGCCCGCGAGTTCGTCGATGACACACGCATCACCGGTGTGATCGGGCACCTCAGTTCCGGCGCCATGGTGGCAGCGGCACGCGTCTACGACGGCGAACTGGCCGCGCTCTCCCCCTCCACCACCTCGCCCGACCTGAGCGGCGTGTCGCGCTGGATCTTCCGCCTGGCGCCGAGCGACTCGATGACCGGCAAGAAGCTCGGTGAACTCGCGCGACGGCAGGCCGCCAACAAGCGCGTCGCCGTGATCTACGACAACACCGCCTACGGTCGCGGACTGGTGGAGCCGTTCCTCGATGCCCTCGGCCTCGCGCCGGTGGCACTCGAACCGATCGACCCCAGCGCCGACAGCATCGCCGTCAACGTGGCGTCGATCGCGCGGCAGAAGCCGGACATCGTGTTCGCCGTCGGCACGGTCTCCGGGCCGCCGGTGCTCAAGGCGCTGCGGGCGCAGGGCATCACCGTGCCGGTGATCGCCGGTGATGGCTGGAGCGGCATCGAGACCGTGATGCCGGTGAGCAACGTGGCCATCGCGCTGCCCTTCTCGAGCACCGAGGACCGCGCCGACGCCAAGCGCTTCGTGGCGGCCTTCCGGGCGCGCTATCGCGTCGACCCCGACGCCTACGCGGCGCTGTCGTACGACGCGACCATCGCGCTGGCGCGCGCCGCCGCCGCCGGCAGTTCACGCGCCGGCACGCGCAGCGTGCTCAGTACGATGCGCGACGCACGAGGCTACGCCACCGGCGCCGTCAGCTTCGCCCAGACCGGCGATCCGATCGGCCGCACCATGCACCTGCTCCGTCTCGACGGCGCCACACGCAGCTTCGGGGAAATGCCGTGAGCGAGAGACTGCACACGCTGATCATGGCCCGCACGATCGGGGGGCGGCTGCTGCGCGCCTTCCTCCTGCTGGCCGTGCTGCTCTCCGGCGCCGGTGTGATGGCGTACAAGTCGCTGCACACCTCGGCCGCCACCGCCACCGATGCCCTCGATGTCATCCGTCGTGATGCGCGACTGTCGTCGGAGCTTTCGGCGGCCGTTGCCGAGGAGATCCAGGCCGCCAGCCAGTACCTGCGTGACGGCGACAGCACCGCGCTGGAATCGTTCCGCCGGCTCAACTTCCAGACGCACCGCATCACGCGGTCCATGAACCGCCAGACCACCCGCGAGTCAGATCACATCGCGCTGGTGGCCACGGTGGACCGCACGCTCTCGGATGTCGAAGTCACCTTCTCGCGCGCACACCGCTACTTCGAGCTTGGCGACATCGCCGCCGCACGCCGCCAGGAAGCGAGTGTCTCCGGCAACGTGCGAGTGCTGCTGGGCGCGATCGACCGGCTTGGTGCGCTCACCGAGCGTCAGGTCACGCTGGTGGCCGCCGACATGCGGCGCGAGGCGGAGAACCGCGCGCTGGCGATCCTGCTGGTGTTCGGTGGCGTGATCATCGTCGGTACGCTGCTGGTGGGCGCCACGCTGCGCTCCATCAACCATCCGCTGCATCAGCTGGTGAAACATGCCGATGCGCTCAGCCGCGGTGCCTTCGAGGCTCGCACCAACTCGCGCATGCCGGGCGAGTTCGAGAAGATCGCGGCGGCGCTGAACGAGGCGGGCATCTCGCTGGGCGTGCTGGCCACGGCCACGGCCGCCACCGCCTCCGAACTGGCGTCGTCGTCCAGCGAACTGTCGCAGGTCAGCGATCGCATCGCGCACAAGGCCACCGAGGTGTCGCACGTGATGGAGAACGTCACCCGTGGCGCCGAGAACCAGGTCGGCATGCTGAAGAAGATCGACGCCGAGCTGACGGCCAACGGCGAGCGCGCACTCGAGGTGCGCCAGGAGGCCGGTTCGGTGGCCGCGCTGGCCGTCTCCATCGAGCGTGAGGCGATGGAAAAGCGCCAGACGATCAATCAGGCGATGGCGGTCATGCTCGACATCCGCGCCTCGGTGCAGGAAGCCAGCCGCACCGCTGAATCACTGCACGGCGTGACCGAAGGCATCGCGCAATTCGTGACGTCGGTGGGACGCATCGCCGAGCAGACCAACATGCTGGCACTCAACGCCGCCATCGAGGCTGCGCGTGCTGGTGACGCCGGCCGCGGCTTCGTGGTGGTGGCCGACGAAGTGCGCAAGCTGGCCGAAGCCGCGCAGCGTGCGGCCGACGACGTGGCGCGCCTCACCAATGCCATCACCGGTCGCGTGAACGAGACCGTCAGCACCATGCAGCGCAGTGCCGGCCTGGTGGGCGAGATCGAGACCGTGGGCCGCGACGTCGGTGCCGCGCTCGAGAGCATCACGGCATCCGCGGAGCGAACCGTGGCCGCCGCCGCCAACCTGAGCGACATCGCAGCCCAGAACTCGTCGCAGATGGCCAGCGTGCAGCAGTCACTGAGTGTGGTGGCCGGTGATGCGGCGGGACACGCCACCAGCGCGCAGCAGGCCAACGCCTCGGCGCAGGAACAGAGTGCGGCCTGTCAGCAGATGAGCGCTGCGTCGCAGGTCCTGCATGGCCGCAGCAACCGGTTGCGCGCACTGGTGGAAACGCGCGGTGCCGTCGGCAAGACGCCCGGCAGCACCGCGGAGTTCATGATCTCACGCAAGCTCGAGGTGCTGCCGCCACACGTCGAGGGCGGCACACCCACGCGCAACACGTCGGTCACGCCGCTCAACAACCGCGTGCTCAACCGCGCTCCGCGCGCCGCACGCACCCCGCCACCGGGCAAGCGCCAGGCCTGAGCCTGGCTCAGCCCGTCGGCGTGGACTTCTTGCGCAAGCGCAGGTTGAGCATCTCCGTCAGCACCGAGAAGGCCATCGCGAAGTACGTGTAACCCTTCGGGATGTGGAACCCCGTGCCCTCGGCCACCAGGTTGGTGCCGATCAGCACCAGGAACGACAGCGCCAGCATCTTCACCGTCGGATGGCGCTCCACGAAGTTGCTGATCGGCGTGGCGGCAACCAGCATGATGCCCAGCGCGATGATGTTCGCCATCACCATGATCTCGATGTGCGGCACCATGCCCACCGCGGTGATCACGGAGTCGAGCGAGAAGACGATGTCGATCACCATGATCTGCGCCACCACTCCCGCCAGCCCGCGGCCCTTCGCCTTGCTCTTCTGCGCTTCCTGCTCGTCGGCCTGGTCTTCGAGCTTCTGATGGATCTCGGTGGTCGCCTTGCCGATCAGGAACAGGCCACCGATGAACAGGATCAGGTCCTTGCCGGAGATGCCGCGGCCGAACACCGTGAACAGCGGCTCGGTGAGCCGCATGATCCACGAGATGCTGAACAGCAGCATCATGCGCGTGACGAACGCGCCGGCGAGGCCCAGGCGGCGCGCGCGCGGCTGCTGGTCCGCCGGCAGCGCGCTGGCGAGGATCGAGATGAAGATGATGTTGTCGATCCCGAGCACGATCTCCAGCACGGAGAGCGTTGCCAGGCCGATCAGGGCATCAGCGGTGAGCAGGTGCGACATGGAACGCGGGTGGGGGACGCAGCACGCGCGGCGTCACCGGTCTGGCGACGCCGCGCGAGGGAAAACTAATGCGGCGGACGCGCCGGTCTGGTAAGGCGATGACCGGCTAGCGTGCGCGACCGCTCACTGCTTGCACTGGCCGTTCGGGTCCGGCTTCGGCTTGTCCAGCACCGGCTTGGCCCCGTTGCCCACCGTCACCAGCAGGTCGCGGATGTAGTTGGTGAGCAGGCTGTAGTGCGGATAGTCGATGTACTGCGGCTCGTCGGTGACCTGGTGATAGTCGCCATGCAGCCCAGTGAAGAAGAACGCCACCGGAATGCCCAGTCGCGCGTAGTGATAGTGATCGCTACGGCAGTAGATGTTCTCCGGATGGCCGTCGGCGTCGAGACGGTAATCCAGCTCCAGCGGCGTCCGGTATGACTTCGCGATCGAGTCCACCGTCGTGCCCAGCATCGTGGAGAGGCGCTTCGCTCCCACCACGCCCACGTACGCAGGTCCGCCGCCCTTCACGTCCACCGAGTCCCCGCGTCCGATCATGTCGATGTTGATCTGCGCCACGATCGAGTCGCGCGCCACCGGCAGGTGCTCGCTGATCCATTGCGAACCAAGCAGTCCCTTCTCCTCACCGGTGTGCCACACGAACAGGATCGACCGCTTCGGCTTGACCCGCGACCGTGACACGTTCTCCGCGATCTCGAGCACCGCCATCGATCCCGAGCCGTCGTCGTCGGCACCGTTGTAGATGCTGTCACGACGCACCGGGCGCAGGCGGCGCAGGCTGTCCACGTTGACCCTGATCGAGGCGCGCTGTGCCTCGCTCAGCTCCGGCAAGCCCGCATAGGCACCGGCCAGCGTCCACGCCTGGCGCTGGAACACCTTCAGCGAGTCGTGGTCCACCGCCGTCTTGCTCACGCCATCGTGATCGTTGTGGGCACCGATCGCCACCACCTGCCCCTTCAACGCCGGATCGGATCCCGGGATCATCGCCACCACGTTGTACGCCGGCGACGGCGTCTCGGCGAAGCTGAGGTTCGTCGTCAGCACCTTGCCCACCTGTCCCGGCTTCAGCGATGCCGGATCTGCACCGAACAGCTTCTGTGCCGCATCCATGGAGATCGCCAGCAGTGTCGGTGCCACGGCAGCAGTCGCCGCATTGGCATCCGGCACCGACATGCCGGGCGTGCGGAAGAACGCCACGAACTGCGGCGGCAGCGGGGCGCTCAGCAACAGCGCGATCCCGCTCGCGGTCAGCAACGGGCTGCCTGGCGCCAGGCGCGGCGCACGCAAGCCACCCGGCGACGTCACCACCACGATCTTCCCCGACACCTGCTCGGCCGTCAGCGCCGCGGCGTCCTCCGCCGAGCCGCCATACACCACCGTCACACCATCCAGCACGCGCGTCTTGCCACGCGGCGGCAATGGCGTGATGTCGGACCACGGCGCGAGCGCCGTCCCGCCGGCCGAAGCCACGAAGTCACCGTTCCAGCCGCGCTTCACCAGCGGCACCTGCTGCAGGAACGTGCCGTTGTCGCCCATCGGCGTGAGACCCAATCGCGTCAGCTCCGACTCGATGTAGCGCAGCGCACGACGATTGCCCTCGGTGCCGGTCTCGCGACCCTGCATCGAGTCGTCGGCGAAGATGTACAGTCGCGTCATCAGGTCGGCCGGCGTGATGGCCGGTGCGGTCGGCGTCGGCGCGTGCGTGCGCGGCAGCGGTGCAGGTGCCGGCGCGGTGCGCACCGCCGACAGTGCGCCGGCGAGCATCGGCACGGTCAGTGCGGCTGCGAACAGGAATCGGGATCGGAATCGGGTCACGAGAGTGAGGTCGAGGGTGCGTGATCGTGCCGCAAACGGTGAGCAGGTGCACCGAGTCCACGCGTCGAGCGCAACACGGCGCGGATGCGATGAGACGCGGGAGAGAGTGGTGGTCCGTCCGGCAGCCCCAAGCTACGCGTTCGGCTGCCGATCTTCAGGGCGTCCGCCCCGGAATGCGCCACTGCGACGCTGAAAAGAGGCGTGCGTCGAGCGGTGTGTTCAGTTGCACCTCGGTGTACTCCTCCTTGAAGAACGGCTTGCCCTCGCGCAGGAAGGTGATCGCATGCACCACCGGGACGCCGCTCACGCTGCGATAATCGGCCAGCTGATATTCGGTGGCGGGACGCGGTCCCTGCGCGGTGGTCAACGGTGGCCGGTCGATCACACGCACCACCACCCACGATTCATCCTCCACCCAGAATTGCGGTGACCCGAGATCGGTGGCGCCGGTGGAGCCCACCACCCACACCGGTCGCCCGTTGTACGTCTCGCGTCGCAACTTGCCCAGGTCCACACCCAGCGTCGTGAGCTGTTTGATGCTGGTCGCCGACGGTTGTGCATACACGTCCGCCGTCAGCACCAGCAGGATGTTCAACTGCTGCGTGGTGCGCGACAGCTTGCCCCCTTCGAACGAATACACGTTACCGTCGGCGTAGATCGCGCCGTTGCCGCCGGCTGCCGGCAGGAACTCGATGCGCAGCCGACCCGGCACCAGCATGTACTCCTTCCACTGGCTCCGCTCCGTGCGGCCGTTGGCCAGGTAGCGCGTGTTCTCCTGCGTGAACTGCATGGTCTGGAACCACTGCCCGTCGTACGCCGCGCGCATCCGCTGCACGACTTCCGCGCCCGTGGCCGGCGGCGGTGCGGGTGGCGTGCCGGGAGTGACGCTGGCGCATCCGGCCACCGAGAGCAGCATGGCGACGGCGATCGTGCGCACGGGGAAAAACCTGGTCATGAGAGAGAGGAGTGAAGGACGGCCGCCACCACGCCTGCCGCGGCCGAAGCCAGCAGCAGCCAGGTGGCCGACACACGACACGCGAACGACAGCACTGCCGCCCGCGGGACGTACCGAAAGGTCGCCACCGGGCCAAGGCGCAGGAACAGCCGCGCGATCGCATTCGCCTCCTCCCTGTTTCCGGCGCCGACCGGGGCCGTTAGCCTTGAACGCACGATGTCAGCCTCCACACACGCACCCGGTCAGCGTCCGGCCGTCGTCCTGCTCAGCGGAGGACTCGATTCCACCACCGTGCTCGCGCATGCTATCGCCGAAGGGTATGCGGCGCATGCGCTGACCTTCCGATACGGGCAGCGGCATCAGCACGAGATCACCGCCGCGCAACGGATCGCCAGCACCCTCGGTGCCACGGGCCACGCCATCCTCGACATCGACCTGCGTGGCTTCGGCGGCTCGGCGCTCACCGATGCCTCCATCGCGGTGCCGAAGGACCGCAGCGCCAGTGACCTGTCGCACGGCATCCCGGTGACCTACGTCCCGGCCCGCAACACGATCTTTCTCTCGTTCGCGCTCGCCTACGCCGAGGTGCTGGGCGCCAGCGACATCTTCATCGGGGTCAATGCGCTGGATTATTCGGGGTATCCGGACTGTCGCCCTGAGTTCATCAGCGCCTTCGAGACACTCGCCAACCTCGCCACGGCATCGGCCGTCGAGGGACGTACGCGCGTCGTGATCCGCGCCCCGTTGCAGCAGATGACCAAGAAGCAGATCGTGGAGTTCGGCACCTCTCTCGGCGTGGACTACACGCGCACCGTCAGCTGCTACGATCCCAGTGACGATGGTGGTGCCTGCGGGCACTGCGACGCCTGCCAGCTGCGCCACAAGGGCTTTCACGAGGCCGGCATTCCCGATCCCACGCGCTACGCCATCGCACCGTCGGAGCTGGGCTGATGGCATACGCCGTGAAGGAGTGCTTCTACACCCTGCAGGGCGAGGGTGCGCAGAGCGGACGTCCGGCCGTGTTCCTGCGCTTCGCGGGCTGCAACCTGTGGACGGGCCGGGAGGCCGATCGCGCCACGGCCGTCTGCCGGTTCTGCGACACCGATTTCGTGGGCATCGGGCCTGATGGTGGAAAGTTTGGCGATGCGGCGTCGCTGGCAGCGCATGTGGACGCGCGCTGGCCTGCCGATGCCTCACCGCGTGCGCGGAAACTCGTCGTCTGCACCGGCGGCGAGCCGCTGCTGCAGCTAGATGAGGCCGCGATCGATGCCCTGCATGCGCGTGGCTTCGAGGTGGCGGTGGAGACCAACGGCACGCAGCCCGCGCCGCGCGGTCTCGATCACATCTGCGTCAGCCCGAAGGCCAACGCCGCGCTGGTGCTCACCAGCGGCACCGAGTTGAAGCTGGTCTATCCGCAGGCGGAACCCGATGCGCAGCCCGAACGCTTCGCCGATCTCGACTTCCGGATGTTCTACCTGCAGCCCATGGATGGCCCTGACGGTGCCGCGAACGTGCGCGCGGCTTTGGCCTACTGCCTCGCACATCCCCAATGGCGCCTGAGCCTGCAGACGCACAAATGGCTGGAGATCCGATGAGCACTGCCCCACACATCGTCGAGCTGCACCGCGACGTCACCTTCGAGGCCGCCCATCACCTGCCGCACGTGCCGCCGGGCCACAAGTGCGCCCGCCTGCACGGGCACTCGTTCCGCATCCGGCTGGTGGTGCGCGGACCGGTGGACCCGCACACCGGCTGGCTGATGGATTTCGGCGACATCAAGGCCGCCTGGGCGCCGCTCGACGCGCAGCTGGACCATTACTGCCTGAACGACATCGCCGGGCTCGAGAACCCCACCAGCGAAGTGCTGGCGAAGTGGATCTGGGACCGGCTGCGACCCGCCCTGCCCCAGCTGCACGCCGTGCAGGTCCACGAGACCTGCACCTCGGGCTGCGTCTACCGGGGCTAGGGACTGGCTGGGCACGGCGGCGTCCGCCAGCGCATCATTCAGCCCGCACCGATCGCCGTTGCGTCACGATCGACCACCCGCCGGAGAATCCGTCATGCGCCGACTCCCGTTCGCCCTCGTCACCACCGGCCTCGCGTTCGGCCTCGCGGCCCCGCTAACCGCCCAGCAGGCCGCCGCACCACCCGCCAGTCGGAAGATCACCGTCGCCGATTACCTCGAGTGGGAGGATGTCGGCGATCCGCAGCTGTCGCCCGACGGCAAGCAGATCGCCTTCACGCGGCGCAGCGTGGACAAGGTGAACGACAAGTGGGATACGGCCATCTGGGTCATGAACGCCGACGGCTCGCGCCAGCGCAGCCTGGTGGTGGGTTCGGCGCCGCGCTGGTCTTCCGACGGCAGCCGGCTGCTCTACATCGCCAACGGCCAACCCACCGGTGCACAGCTCTGGGTGCGTTTCATGGATGGCGATGCGGGCCCCACGCAGCTCACCCGCCTCACCGAAGCCCCGACCGAGCCGGAATGGTCGCCCGACGGATCGCAGGTCGCCTTCCGCATGAACGTGCCGACGCGCGAGAACTGGAACATCTCGCTGCCGGCCGCGCCCAAGGGTGCCAAGTGGACCGAGGCGCCGCGCATCGTGCAGCGCCTCAATTACCGCGCCGATCGCGTTGGTTTCACCGACGACGGCTACCAGCACCTGTTCGTGATGTCGGCCGATGGCGGACAGGCACGGCAGGTCACCACCGGCAACTGGAATCACAGCGCCGCGCGCTGGACGCCCGACAGCAAGGCGCTGCTCTTCAGCAGCCTGCGCACGCCCGACTCGGAAGGCGCCTGGCGTGAGAGCGAGATCTATCGCGCCGACGTCAGCGCCGGCACGATCAGCGCGCTGACGCGTCGCAAGGGACCCGACAACAACCCGGTCGCATCGCCCGATGGCCGCTTCATCGCCTACACCGGCTACGACTCCACCGACGCGACCTGGAAGGACGCGAACATCTACCTGATGAACGCCGACGGGTCCAACCCGCGCGCCCTCAATGCCGCGCTCGATCGCGCACCGCAAGGCATGATGTGGGCGCCCGACAACAGCGGCGTGTACTACAACGTCGAGAACGAAGGCTATCGCAACCTGTACTTCACCAGCGTCACCGGGGCCACGCGCGCCATCACAACCGGCAAGCAGGTGCTCAGCGTCACCGACATGGACCGACTCGGCAACATGGTCGGCGTGCAGACCACCGAGATGCTCCCGAACGACGTGGTGCGCCTCAACGTGCGCACACCCGGCACCATCACGCGCCTCACGCACGTGAACGACGATGTGCTGGCTGGCAAGCAGCTTGGCCGCACCGAGGAAATCTGGCTCACCAGCGTGGACGGCTTCCGCATCCAGGGCTGGGTGGTCAAGCCACCCGATTTCGATCCGGCCAGGAAGTATCCGCTGATGCTCGAGATTCACGGCGGTCCGCACGCCATGTACAACGGCGCCTTCAGCCTGGCGCGGCAGGATCACGTCGCCAACGGCTATGTGCTCCTCTACACCAACCCGCGCGGCTCCACCGGCTACGGCAGCGCGTTCGGCAACGCCATCAAGAACGCCTATCCGGGCAAGGATTTCGATGACCTGATGGCGTCGGTGGACACCGTCATCAATCGCGGCTACGTGGACAGCAAGCGGATGTACGTCTTCGGCTGCTCGGGTGGCGGCGTGCTCACGTCGTGGATCGTGGGCCACACCAACCGCTTCGCCGCCGCCAGCGCCAACTGCCCCGTCACCGACTGGCTCAGCTTCGTCGGCACCACCGACGGCGCCAGCTGGTATCGCAACTTCGCCAGCCTGCCCTGGGACGACCCGTCGGAGCACCTCCGTCGCTCGCCGCTGATGTACGTCGGCAACGTCAAGACGCCGACGATGCTAATGACCGGCGTGCAGGACCTGCGCACTCCGATGCCGCAGACCGAGGAGTTCTACTCTGCGCTCAAGGTGATGAAGGTGCCCACCGCCATGATCCGCTTCAACGAGGAGTGGCACGGCACGTCATCCAAGCCGTCCAACTGGATGCGCACGCAGCTCTACATGCGCAGC
>JANMON010000074.1:0-12524 GCA_031369265.1 Gemmatimonadaceae bacterium
GCGGCAGCCGTCAGCGCCAGCATCGTGGCCAGCGACGGCGCACCGTCGCCGAGTTCGCGGGCGGTGCTGGTCATCACCACGTCGGCGATGCCGCAGGGAACGAACAGGTCGAAGTACGAGAGGTCGGTGTGCACATTGAGCGCGAAGCCGTGCCGCGTGACCCAGTCGCGCGCGTGGACGCCGATCGACGCGATCTTGCGGTCGCCGATCCAGACGCCGGTGTACTTCGCCACGCGGCCCGCGGTGAGTTGCACACCGGCCAGCGCCACGATCAACGCCTCTTCCACCTGGCGCAGGTACCAGTGCAGGTCCTGTGTATGCAGCTTGAGGTCGATGATGGGATACCCCACCAACTGCCCCGGACCGTGGAACGTGGCGTCACCGCCGCGCTCGATCTCGTAGCGCTCCACACCGCGGGCGGCGAGGAGCGCGTCGGAGATGTGCAGGTTCTCGCCCTTCGTCGATCGGCCGAGCGTGACCACTGGGGGATGCTCCACCAGCAGCAGCACGTCGTCGGGCACGGCGCCCGTGATGCGCGCCTTCGACACCGCCCGCTGGAGCTCGAGCGCCTCGCTGAACGCGAGATGGCCGAGCGACACCACCAGCAGGCGGCGACTGCTCACGCGTGCACCATCTTCCCCATCGAATCGAGCACCGCTTCCGCGATGGCCTCGGACAGGGTCGGGTGCGCGTGCAGCGCGAGGTCGATCTCTTCCACGGTGTACTCGTTCTCACGGGCGACGACGATCTCGTGGATCAGTTCCGTGGCATGCGCACCGACGATGTGGGCGCCAAGGATCTCGCCATACTTTTCGTCGCGGATGATCTTGACGAAGCCGTCGGTCTCACCCGACGTGCGCGCGCGACCGTTGGCCGAGAACGGGAACTTGCCGACCTTGTACGCCACACCCTTTGCCTTGACCTGCTCCTCCGTCAAACCGATCGACGCCACTTCGGGATGACAGTAGGTGCAGCTGGGAATGTTGCCGTAGTTGACCGGGTGCGTGGGCTGCCCACCGAGCATGTCGGCCAGCACGTGACCCTCGCGCGAGCCCTTGTGGGCCAGCATCTGGTTGCCGGCCACGTCACCGATGGCATAGACGCCCTTCACCGACGTCTCGAACTTTTCGTTGATGGCGATGAAGCCGCGATCCGACTTCTTCACGCCGAGCGCCTCGAGGCCGAAGCCGTCGGTATTGGCGGCGCGACCGGCCGCCACCAGCACCTTGTCCACCGTCAGCACGCGCGGCTGGCCGCCGGCCTCGAACGACAGCGTGACACCGTTCGCCTCGACCTTCGCCGCAGTGATCTTGGCACCCGTCACCGACTCGATTCCGCGCTTCTTGAATGCGCGGGCCAGCTCGGCCGACGCATCGGCATCCTCGATCGGCAGGATGCGTGAGGCGACCTCGATCAGCGTGACCTGCGTGCCGAAGGCGTTGAACACGTCGGCGAACTCGCAGCCGACTGCGCCGGCACCGACCACCGCCATCGTCTTCGGCGCCGACTCCAGCACCAGCACTTCATCCGACGAGAGCACGGTGCTCTTGTTCAGCTCCAAGCCCACCTGCGGCAGGCCGCGCACGCGCGACCCGGTCGCGATCACCAGCGCCTTGCTGCAGCTGTGCGCCTCCACCGTGCCGTCGGCGGCCTTCACCTCGACCGTGGTCGCGCCGGTGACGCGACCGTTGCCGCGGATGTAGGTCACCTTGTTCTTCTTCAGCAGGAACTCGACACCCTTGGAGTTCTGTGTGCTCACACCGCGCGACCGCTTCATCGCCGGCCCGTAGTCCAGCGTCACCTCGCCGATGGTGATGCCATGCTCGGCGGCGTGCTTCATCTTGTTGGCCAGTGACGCGCTCTCGAGCAGCGACTTGGCCGGGATGCAGCCCCAGAGCACACAGGTGCCACCCAGCGCCTCGCGCTCGATGACGGCGACGTTGAGGCCGAGCTGCGCGCTGCGAATGGCGCAGACGTAGCCGGCGGGACCACCGCCGAGAATGATGACGTCGAACGATGCCATGACGATCTCACGAAGAGGAGCGGGCGCCGACTCGTGTCGCGCCGCGGATCGTCGTTCCGTCAGGGAACGACAACGGGCGAAAGATGCCCGTTTTGCCTGGGTGGCTCCAGTGTCAGAACCGGGGAACGTTCAGGCGAATGGCACCAGCAGGAGCAGCGGGATCGCCGTCGTCAGGACACCGGCGATGATGGCCTGCGGCCAGCTGGCATCGAAAACCCGGCGCCAGGCGAGCACCACCCACGGCAGCAGCCCGACCGCCAGCAGCATCGAGTGGAACGCACCCGTGCTGACGATCGTGCGGGCCGCATTCCAGCTCGCCGGTACGCCGGCCAGGCCGCCCTGGTCGATGTAGCGCGCCTGCTCCACACCAGCCAGCATCGCCGCGGACTCGAAGCCCGCCCTCAGCAGCAGGAGCAGCGCGGGCACACCCAGGCCCCACCAGAGCACGAACCAACTCAGGACGTGCGCGGTGAACGGCATCGCGGCATCGGCATCGTGACGCGCACTCACGCGCATGCCCACCGTGACGCCGAACACCAGGACGCCCATCAGCGGCAGGAACAGCACCGGCACGAACTCCACCGCACGCGTGACATCGCGCAGGAAGGGCGGCATGCGCAGTACGGTGTCGTTGACCAGACCAACGGCAACCTCGGCCGTGCGATTCGGCCCGAGCAGCAGCGCGCGGTCGGGCCGCGGCCGCACACTGCCCAGCAGACTGATGGCGGCGAAAAAAATCAGCGCCGCCACTGAGACCAGAGTCGGGCCTACGAACCGGTACGTCTGCCCTGCCCTGTACGCGGCGGTGACTTCGCCGGGTGCGAAAACCAGTGCCGTCACCGTGCGGACGGGCCGGTGCGGACTCGTGATGCCAGCAACGACGATGTCGCGCAAGGACCGGCGCTTCCGACGCACGGCGCTGGTACCGCCACACGAAGGGCATAGCTCACCGCCGGAGAGCGCATTGCAATCGCTGCATTGCAGCCGGAGCGAGCGGAGCGCGACGTCGGTGTGCGGACTTACGCGCCGGTCGAAAATCTCGGTGGTCGAGGCTGGGGACACGGCCAGCCGCGTCGGCGCGTCGGTCGTGCCGGTGATTACGTCTCCTGACGTCACCGGCGCAACCGGCTCGAAGATATTGGTATCTGGCGGCGACGCGGCGAGGTAGTCGTGCAGCGCACGACCGGCGAGGTACACTGGAATCTCAATGGCACCCGGTGCCTCGAGCCCGGGCAGCAAGTCACGGGCGTCGTCGTCGCTGTGCAGCGAGTCGCCGGTCCGGAGCGACGAGGGCACGGCCTCGCCGGTCTCCGGTGTCACACCGAGCGTCAATTGCTCCCAGCGATGTGCGGGGGGCGCCGCCGGCGACAGCGGCAGCGTCAGGTCATCGTCGTTCAGGTCCAGCAACGACGCGAGGGTGAACGGACCGGCGGGTGCCGCCCGTCGCGCCATTTCCTCGGTCGCGGGAGGTTGGCGTTCCTCCTCGCGGCGGTCAGGCAGGTCCGACGGGTCGCGCACCATTCAGTTCCTCATGTCCTATGACCGGATCGGTCAGTACACCAGCATGAGGGGATTCTCGATCAATCGCCGCAAGGTCTGCAAGAATTGTGCACCCAATGCCCCATCGATCACGCGATGATCGCAGCTCATCGTGACGCGCATCCGCTTGCGCACCTCGATGCTGCCGTCAATCACCACCGCCTTGTCTTCCACCGCACCCACGGCCAGGATCGCCGCCTCGGGCGGATTGATGATCGCGGTGAACTCGTCGATGCCCAGCATACCGAGGTTGGAGACCGACATGGTCGCCCCCGTGTACTCGTGCGGTTGCAGCTTCCGCTCGCGGGCGCGCTTGGCCAGTTCGCGGGCTTCCTGACTGATCTGGCTCAATCCCTTGGTGTCGGCATCGAAGATCACCGGCGTGATGAGACCCTCGGGAATCGCCACTGCCATGCCCACGTGCACGCGATGATGCTGGCGGATCTTGTCACCCATCCAGTGCGCGTTCACCTCGGGGTGCCGCGTGAGCGCGACAGCCACGGCCTTGAGGATGATGTCGTTGACGCTGACCTTGAACTCCGGCCCGATGGCGGCCATCGCGGCCCGCATGTCGGTCACGCGCGCAAGGTCGTATTCGGCGGTGAGGTAGAACGTCGGCACCGGCCCGATCGACTCCGCCAACCGACGTGCGATCGTCTTCCGGATCTGCGTCAGCGGCGCGTCGGTGTAGTCGGCGGCCGACACACCAGGTGCGGCCGGACGGGCGCCGGCCAGCAGCGCGGCGCCACCGGTCATCGCTTCCTCGACATCGCGCTTGATGATCCGGCCACCCGGCCCCGATCCGCGGACCTGGTTGATGTCCAGCCCACGCTCGCTCGCCATGCGGCGCGCCAGCGGTGAGGCGAGGTGGCGACCGCCGGTGTCACTGGCGTGGCCGGCCTGCTCCGACGCGTGATGATCCACCGCCGGCATCGCGGTGCGCGGTGCCGCCGGCGCGGCGGGTGCTACTGGTGCGGCTGGCGCGGCTGGTGGCGCCGGCGGCGCCGCCGCCGCCGGTGCTGCAGGAGCCGGCGCTGCGGCCGCAGGAGCAGCCGCCGGGGCCGCCGGGGCCGCTCCACCGGTCAGCGCCGAGATGTCTTCGTCGGCGGCGGCGATCACGCCGATCAGCTGACCCACCGGCGTGGTGGAGTTCTCGGGCACCAGGCGCGCGCGCAGCACACCATCACCGCGCGCCACCAGCTCCATGATCGCCTTGTCGGTCTCGACTTCCGCGAGGACGTCGCCGCTCTTCACGACGTCGCCCTCGTTCTTGTTCCACTTCACGAGACGCCCCTCTTCCATGGTCGGAGAGAGCGCTTCCATCATCACCTTGGTTGCCATCGTCAGGATACCGGCGGAGTGGGATCAGTCGAGATAGAGGGCGCGGCGAACCGCGGCGATGGTCTTCGGCAGGTCGGCCTTGGCAGCCTTCTCGAGCCCCTTGGCATACGGCATCGGCGCGTCGGCCTGGGTCACGCGGAGCACCGGTGAGTCGAGGTCGTCGAAGCACTCGCGCTGCACCAGGTCCGTGATCTGCGCCCCGACACCGGCGAAGTACCACCCTTCCTCGAGCACCACGCAGCGATTGGTCTTGCGCACGCTGTCGATGATCGCGCGCTCGTCGAGGGGACGGATACTGCGCAGGTCCACCACGTCGATGGTGATGCCATCCTTGGCCAGCTGATCGGCGGCGGCCATGGCCACCAGCACCTGCTTGCCCCACGTGACGATGGTGGCGTGTTCGCCCTTGCGCTTCAGGTCTGCCACGCCGAGTGGCACGATGTACTCACCGTCCGGCACTTCGCCCTTGTTGTTGTACAGCATCTCGCCTTCCAGCACGCACACCGGGTTGTCGTCGCGGATGGCGGCCTTGAGCAGCCCCTTCGCATCGTACGGCGTGCCGGGCGCCACCACCTTCAATCCGGGGATGTGCGCCAGCCAGCTTTCCCACGCCTGGCTATGCTGCGCGCCGAGCTGCAACGCGGCACCGTTCGGACCGCGGAACACCATCGGGATGTTGAACTGGCCACCCGACATGTACAGCATCTTGGCGGCCGCATTCACCACCTGGTCCAGCGCCAGCAGCGCGAAGTTCCAGGTCATGAACTCGATGATCGGGCGCAACCCCACCATCGCGGCACCGACACCCACGCCGGCGAATCCGAGCTCGGTGATGGGCGTGTCGACCACGCGCATTTCACCGAACTCCTGCAGCAGTCCCTTCGACACCTTGTACGCGCCCTGGTACACACCCACTTCCTCACCCATCAGGAAGACGCGTGCATCGCGCTGCATCTCTTCCCGGAGCGCCTGGTTCAGCGCGTCACGATACGTGATGATGGCCATGGTCAGCTCCACCCGCCCGACGCGTTGACCGAGTCGCTGGTGGTGTCCACGTACACATTTTCCATCAGGGCTTCCAGTGGTGGTTCGGGGCTCGCCTCGGCGAAGTCCCATGCATCCTGCACGATCGCCTTCAGCTCCGTGTCCAGCTCCTGCATCACCTGTTCGGTGAGCGTGCCGCGCTCTTCCATGTGCGCGCGCAGCAGGGCGATCGGGTCGCGCTTCAGGTATTCGTCGAGCTCCGCCTTGCTGCGATAGGTGCCGCTGACGGCATCCGACATCGAGTGGCCCATGAAGCGATAGGTGCGCATCTCGAGCAGCGTCGGGCTCTGCTCGGTGCGCGCGCGCGTCACGGCTTCATCGATCGCTGCCCGCACCGCCAGCACATCCTGTCCGTCCACCACGCCGCGGTGCATGTCGTAGCTGCCGGCGCGCTGGTAGATGTCGTTGATGGCCGAGGCGCGCTCCACCGAGGTGCCCATGCCGTAGCGATTGTTCTCGATGATGAAGATCACCGGCAGCTTCCAGAGCGCGGCCATGTTCAGCGACTCGTGGAAGGCGCCGTTATTCACCGCCGCCTCACCGAAGAAGCAGACGATGCACTGGTCGCCACCGCGATACTTGATCGCGAAGCCGACGCCCGTGGCGATCGGCAAATGCCCGCCGACGATGCCGTGTCCGCCGAGGAAGCCGGTGGCCTTGTCGAACATGTGCATCGAGCCGCCCTTGCCACCCGCACAGCCGTCGATGCGGCCGAAGAGCTCGGCCATGATCGAACGCGGTGTCATGCCGCGGGCCAGCGCCTGGCCGTGATCGCGGTAGGTGGTGATGACGTAGTCATCGGGACGCAGGTGGCTGAGCGTCCCGGTGCTCACCGCCTCCTGCCCGATGTAGAGGTGACAGAATCCGCCGATGCGACCGATGGCATACGCCTCGGCGCAGCGCTCCTCGAAGCGCCGCTGCAGCAGCATCGAGCGGAGGAGGGAGAGATGGAGCGTGCGCTCGGCATCGCCCGCGGGGGCTGATGCAGCGGGCTTCGGCGAATGCTTCGCCGTCGTGGTGCGCTTGGCCATGATGAAAGGCGACAGTGGGTTGAACGACGGAGTCACCAGGCCGCGATACGCCCGTGGCCGGTGATGTCTGGACGCTCCCTACTGTGAGCGACGCAAGGCACTGCTGACGATGCGACACCGCGTCTACTCCGCGATGCCCATCGGACCTGCACGTCAGCCGACGGCGGCTGCTGCCTGTACCTGTTCCCAGGCGTGATACGACGACCGCACCAGCGGACCACTTTCGACGTGACGGAAGCCGAGCGACATGCCGACGTCGCGCAGGTGACGGAACTCCTCGGGCGTGTAATACCGGTCGAGTGCGATGTGACTGTCCGACGGCTTGAGGTACTGGCCGAGGGTCAGGATGTCGACGTCCACCGAGCGCAGGTCCTTCATCACCTCGATCACTTCCTCGATCGTCTCGCTCATGCCGAGGATGATGCCGGTCTTGGTGAGGATGTCCGGGGCGTGTGCCTTGGCGATGCGGAAGATGTTCATGACCCGCTCGTAGCGTCCGCCCGGTCGCGCCTTCTTGTAGAGGCGCGGCACGGTCTCGGTGTTGTGATTGTAGATCTCGGGGCGTGCGTCGAGGACATGTTCGATGGCGTCCTTTCGCCCCTGGAAGTCAGGTACCAGCACTTCCACCGAACAGCCCGGCACCTTCTCGTGGATCAGCCGGATCACTTCGTGGAAATGGTGCGACCCGAAGTCGGGGAGGTCGTCACGGTCCACCGAGGTGATGACGGCATGGCGCAGGCTCATCGCCGCCACGGCACTGGCGACCTTCTCCGGTTCGGCGAGATCGAAGCTGGGCGGCCGGCCGTGGGAGACCGCGCAGTAGGCGCAGTTCCGGGTGCAGACGTCGCCCAGGATCATGAACGTGGCGGTGCCGTGGTCCCAGCACTCACCGATGTTCGGACAGTGGGCTTCCTCGCACACGGTGTGCAGGCCCAGCTCGCGCATCATGCCTTTGATGCGGAGATAGTTCTCTCCGCCGGGCGCCTTCACCTTCAGCCAGTTCGGCTTGCGCTCTGGCAGGGGCTCGGCGCGGTGGCGACCGAGGATCTGGTACAGTCGATCTTCCATGACCCGGCATCCGGGGACATCGCGTCAGGAGGGACGGGAGCGTCGATCATACGCCGCTCTACCGCCGTCACGCCGACTCGCAGTCCGGTATGGGACAGAAGGTATGGAGGCGAGAAAGCGAGGGGAAGGCGTAGTAACCGACTAAACAACCATCTTCGGTTACTCGTGAAATTGCACCCGTCTGCGCGATTCCCCTACGCGAACCGTAACGGGCTGAAAGGTGTTGCATCGGTTGGTTTTTGCCCGCCAGACACCTCGGCGGCAACCAGCGCACCCGTCAGCGGCGACAGCAGGATGCCGTTCCGACCGTGCCCGCAGGCGTAGATCACCGACGGCACTTCGGCATCGGCTCCGATGATCGGCAGGCCGTCGCGGGTCATCGGACGGAGGCCGGCCCAGGTGCTGAGCATGCCGGCGGTGCCCAGCGACGGCAGGATGGCGGCGGCCAGGGCGCGGATCCGCTCCACACCCTCGGCGGTGTGCCGGGCGTCGAAGCCGGTCTGCTCCTCCGTGCCGCCCAGGATGGTGCGGCCGTCGCCGCGGGGAATCACATAGCCCTCGCCCATCATGACCACGTGGCGCAGCGCCTTGCTGGCCACCGACATCAGCTGGCCGCGCACCGGCGCGATGGGCAGGTGCATCGGTATCCCGGTCAGTTCACCCGACCAGACGCCGCCGGCCACCACCACCCGCATCGCGCTGAGGGTGTCGCCGCCCTGCAGGTTGAGCTTCACGCCGTCGGCCACCGCGCCCGGCTCGATCGAGACCACCGTGCCGGCCACCACCCGGGCGTGGACGTGCTTGGCCACCGCGTGCTTGAGCGCCTTCATCAGGACCAGCGGGTTCAACGCGCCGTCGTGCCGGTAGCGCAGGGCACCCTGCGCGTGGGCCAGCTGTGGCTCGAGCGCCGTCAACGCACGCGAATCCAGCCACTCCGCATGTTCCCCCGCCATCCCGGCCAACCGCTCGGCATCGTGGATCGTCGTGGCGAGATGCAGCACTCCGTCGCGGTTCAATGGCACCGCCACACCCGTCCGCTCGGTGAGCCGAGCGAGGAAGGCGGGCCACAGCTCGCGAGCGGTGCGCATCAGGGCAAGCGTCTGGGGCGGAAAGCCGTGGCTGGCGTCGAGGATGCCGCCGGCGGCCGGTGAGGCCTCACCGGCGCGGGCATCGCCCAGCAGCACCACATCGAGGCCGGTATCCGCCAGGGCGAGGGCGGAGCAGAGGCCTGCGACGCCGGCGCCGATGACGGCGATGTCCGCGCTGGTGTGACTCACGGGTTCGAGTTGCTAGAGTACATGCAGAAGAATATCGCCAGCCCCGAAACTCTCCGACGGGTGGCCGCGTAATCTGGGCAGGACTTCCCGGAGGGGGATGAAATGCTGAAGACAATCTTCACAATTGGTGTGGTCGCGCTGCTCGGCCTGTTCGCATTGAAGCTGATCGGTGTGTTGTTCTTTCCGCTGATCGGCCTGGCGGTGAAGATCCTGCTGGTGGGTGCGGTGGTGTACGGAGTGATGCTGGTGGTCGCTCCCGGTGCCGCCCGTCGCCTGCGCGACAAGGTCAACTCGCCGCGCACGTACTGAGCCGGCCTTCCGCAGATCATGCGTGACGAAAGGCGGGCCAACTCCGGTCCGCCTTTCGTCGTTTTCGCACACGGCAGCGTCACGCGCCGTGACGGATCGCGATCGTGTCGTGATGCAGCAATAACACGATCGGGCTGGCGATCTCGCTTACGAACGCTGTCGCTTCGCCGCGGCGGTGATGCCGCGATCGATCGCCGCCAACGTACCCTGCGCGCTGCGTGACCACGAGTACTTTGCCGACTGCATCGCGCCTGCCCGCACCAGCGCATCGCGCAATGCGGGATCGTCGAGCAACCGACGCACCTGCGCCGCCAGCTGCGCCGGCTCGTCAGGCGCGAAGTAGAGCACCGCGTCGCCGCCCACTTCCGGCATCGTGCTGGCATCGGAACAGATCACCACGCCGCCCACCGCCAACGATTCCAGCACCGGCAGGCCGAAGCCCTCGTAGCGCGATGGAAAGACCAGCGCCGTGGCGCGTGCGTAGAGTGCGGCGAGTTCCTCATCGCGCACGAAGCCCGCATGGCGAAGCCACGACGGCACGGCATCACCAGGTCGATAGCCGTGAATGCCACGCGGGCCGCAAAGCACCAGCGGGATCGACACGCCCTGCGTCTCGAGCTGTCGCATGGCGTCGTAGAGCACGCCGAGATTCTTGCGCGGCTCCTGCGAGCCGACTGCGAGCAGGAACGGGCCGGACACGCCGAGTTGCGTCAGCAGCGCATCCACCATCGCCGGGTCTGCGGCGCGGAAATCGTCGGCGGCGTGCGGCACCACCGAGACGCGATCGCGGTCCACGCCGAACGTCGCCACCAATTCCTCCGCCGCGCGCGTCGCTCCGGTGATCACCTGATCGGCCAGCTGCAGCGTGCGGCGATACCGCATCCGCGCCCGCGTGCGCTTCATCACCTTCCACCAGCGCCCGTCGAGCTGCAGCATCGGGAAGAGGTCGTGCACGGTCGGCACCACGGCCCCCCGCTGCGGTCGGTGCGTGACGAAGTTGCAGGGATACCACGCCGCGTCGCACGATAGCGATGCCATGCCGCTCACCGGCGACACCGTCGCGCGCTCCATCACGCCCGGCAGCGCAGCCAGCTGCTCGCTGAGCGGTGCGACGTCCGCCGAGTTCTTCGCCAGGATCGTGTAGCGCAGTTCCGGACGTTCGAGCGGCATCGCGGCCAGCAGGCTGCGCGCGTAGCGTCCCATGCCGCGCAGGTTGCGTGTCAGTGCGCTGGCGTCAACCGCAAGGTGCATGATGCCGCGCGACGTCGGTGTCAGTTTCCGCGCACCGGGGCCGCGCCAGCCGACGGTCGGTATTCCTTCAGGTACAGGTTCAGTGAGCCGATCGGCAACGACGACTTCATCTGCACCATCACTCGCGCCGAGTCGTCGGTGAGCCAGACCTGTGCCTTGCCGCCCTCGCTGAACAACCCCTTGGCCTTGATGATCGGCTGGATCACCACCGTGTTGAACGTGCCCGCGGGCACCTTGATCCGCTCCTTGCGCAGCACGATGATGCGCACCGGATTGCGATCCGGCTTGAAATAGCGCGTGAACTCGTAGGTGCGCCCCACTTCGAGTGGCACACGCCGCACGAAATAGAGGAAGCTGCCTTCATCCAGCGGCGCCGCCACGCCCGGCTCCTCGGGTTTGCCGTCTTGCGAGAAGGTCCGGCGCTCGGGATAGAACTCGAAGTTGCGCTCACGATCGCGCGACCCTTCGGACAGCTCCTGCTTGTGCCGCAGCGAGACGAAACGCGTGGTGTCGATCCAGCTCTCGAGCAGGTCGTTCACCTTGTAGAAGAAGGTGCCGCCGCGCACGGTGAACCTGACGTGCAGCGCGCTGATGCCGCGTACATCCTCGTAACCGACGGCTTCCATGAAGCCACTGCCGACCTTCACGGCGCTGAACTTCACGTCGTAGGCCAGGCGCTCGCCGACCGGCGGCACGCGCCGTTCTTCCGCGATCTCGGGATCCTGCACCACATCCTGCAGCGCACGGGCAGCACCGGCCGGGTCGGCCGATCCGCTGACGCCGGCCAGCAGGGTCAGGATTGAAGCAATGCGCACCAGCAGCACGAGCGGGTCCGTTGACTGAGGGACGACAGCATCACGCAGCCGGCGGCGGCTCGTGAGCGGGAGGAGCAGGGGACTCACCATCGGGGCCACCGGCATCGCTGCCGCCGGGACGACGCCCGCGGCGTCGGCGCCGAGGCCGCCGCTTCCGGCGCGCACCCTCCGCTCCGGCTTCAGCCGACGAACCGGACTCGGCTGCGTCCGCATCGTCACCCCCGTCTTCCTGCTCACCCTCACCGGCCTCGGACGTTCCCGCGAACTCGTCGCCATCCGACTCGTCGTCCCCGCCCGACTCGCTGGAATCGCCGCCCGTGCCGTTCGCGGCACGCGCGCCCCGATCCTTGCGCGACCGTCGCCGGCGCCGGCGCTTCTTCTCCCCGGCGGGCACCGCGTCGGTATCCGGTGCTTCCACCGCCTCCGTCAACGGCAGTGTTTCCTCGAGCGGTGACGGCGATGCCTCGTCGGCGTACGGGCTGTCGTCGTCGGGCAGCGGCGCCAACGCGCGTTCCTCGCGCACCGGGGGATCGACGCGCGCCGGCCGCTCGGGCTTTTGCGGACGCGGGGGACGTGGTTCCCTCGGCTCGCGTGGCGGACGCTCCGCTTTCGGCGCCCGCTCTTCGCCGCGGAGTGCCCGCTCCTCGCGCGCATTCCGCCCCTCACGGGGCGGCCGCGCCTCACGCACCGGCTCGGCAGCCTGGGGCTCCTCACGCACCGGAGGCGTCTCACGGCCGATTCCGGCACCGCGCGACTCGGCATTCTCACGCGGCGGACGGGTGCGCTCGGGCCGCCCACCTCGCTCACGTTCGGGCGCGGACGGCCG
>JANMON010000120.1:0-5471 GCA_031369265.1 Gemmatimonadaceae bacterium
CGGGTGCCGGCACCGATGCCGGTCCGGGCACAGGGCCCGGCACGGGCGGTGGCACCGGCTCGGGGATCGGGACGGGCACCGGCTCAGCCATCGGTCCAGGGACTGGTGGTGGCAACGCCACCATCTTCCCGCCGACTCCGCGCGCGCTCTTCGTGCCGCCCAACGGCACGCCCCGCCGCCTGCGCGGCAAGACGGTCGTCATCGAGCTGGAAGTGGACGAGATGGGTAAGGTGCTCACCGCCGAATTCACGCCGCGATCGGGTGACGGTGGCTACGACGAACAGTTCCTCGCCAGCCTCCGCGAACAGCGATTTCGACCTGCGGTACGCGCCAACGGCACACCGGTGAAGTTCACTTACCGGTACGAGATTCTCCTCTAGGGCGGACCACTGCGGTCCGCCCTTCGCATTCATGCCAGCGTACCCGACGACAGGGTGTGGCCGAGCACGTAACCGGCTCTGGCTGCACAACTGGTTCCGAGCCGATCCCGTGCATAGCTTGCCGCATTCTTTCGCCCGTGCGGATGCGGGCGACATTGCACGGTTACCACCTGCCCATCCTGCATGTCGGAGCTCCGCGAGGGCCCTGCGCTCGAATCGAATACGCGTGACGCAGGTGGTGGATCGGCCGCGCCGACGGGGTTCGTTGCCGCGCTGACGCTCACGGATGCTGCGATGCTGGTCGCCGGCTCGATGATCGGCTCCGGCATCTTCATCGTCTCGGCCGACATCGCCCGCTCCGTCTCGTCGCCCTTCTGGCTGCTGATGGCCTGGGTGCTCACCGGCATCATCACGCTGGCTGGCGCGCTCTCGCTCGCCGAACTGGCGGCGATGTTTCCGCGTGCCGGCGGGCAGTACGTGTTTCTCCGAGAAGCCATGGGCCCAGTGATGGGCTTTCTTTTTGGGTGGACGTTGTTCGTCGTCATCCAGACCGGCACCATCGCCGCCGTCGCCGTCGCATTCGGCCGATTCCTCGGGGTGCTCTGGCCGTCGATCACGCCGGAGCGGTACGGCTGGTTTCCGCAGGCCGACCTCTGTCTCTCGTGGCTGGGCTGCAAGGCGCCGGGCAACGCGATCCAGCTCGGGCTCTCACCTCAACGCCTGATCGCGTTGCTGAGTGTCTGGCTGTTGACCTGGATCAACCTGCGTGGCGTGGAAGGTGGCAAGACGCTGCAGACGCTGCTCACCGCCGCCAAGCTGCTCGGCCTGGCGATGATCGTGGTGCTCGGCATCCTGATCGGTCGCAACAGTGACGCGATCATGGCCAACTTCTCGGGAGGCAACTTCTTCGGCAACGTGCCGATGAACTCGACCTTCGTGCTGGCCTTCGGTACCGCGCTGGTGGGCTCATTGTTCTCGAGCACCGCATGGCTGGGCGTGACGTCGGCCGCCAGCGAAGTGAAGGACCCGAAGCGCAACCTGCCGCGCGCCCTGTTGATGGGCACCGGTGTGGTGACGCTGCTGTACGTGACTGCCAACCTCGCCTACCTGCTGGTGCTGCCGATGAACGGCATCGCCGAAGGTGCGACGGTGCTGGAACGCGGCATCGCACACGCCACGCAGGATCGTGTCGGCGTGGCGGCGGCGGAGATGATTTTCGGCGCCAGTGCCGGCACGGTGATGGCCTGCCTGATCCTGGTCTCGACGTTCGGCTGCAACAACGGGTTGATCCTCGCCGGCTCGCGCGTGTTCTACGCGATGGCGAAGGATGGCACGTTCTTCCGCAGTGCCGGCACGTTGAACCTCAAGGGTGTGCCGGCGCGCGCGATGCTGATGCAGGGCGCGTGGACCTCGGTGCTCTGCCTCAGCGGCACCTACGGGCAGTTGCTGGACTACGTGGTGTTCGCCGAGCTCGGATTCTATGCGCTCACGACCGTGGGCCTCTTCATGCTCCGGCGTTCGCGACCCACGGCCGAGCGGCCCTACAAGGCGCTCGCGTATCCGCTGCTGCCGGCGTTCTACATCGCGGCCTGCAGCAGCGTGGCGGTGATCCTGCTGGTGGCCGACAAGACACGCGCCCAGGCAGTGTCCGGCCTCGTGCTCGTCCTGATCGGCCTGCCCGTGTACTTCCTGACTCGTCGCGGTACCGCCACCGCGTCCGCCTGACTTCTCCTCAAACTCAGAATCTGTCATGAACGCTTCGCAGTCATCTCTGCTCGGCATCATCATCGGGGGCAGCATCATCGCCCTGGTGTTTGCCGGGTTCCTCGCGCGCTGGGTGCTGGCGCGAGGCACCGGTACCGACGCCATGCGGGCGATTTCCGACGCGATCCAGGAAGGTGCCGAGGCATACCTCGCGCGCCAGAACAAGACCATCGGTGTCCTGTCGATCGTCGTGGCTGCGCTGCTGTTCGTCGGCTACGGCCTGTTGCGTGAGACTACCGCCAGCGACCCGGTGTCCGATCCGAAGGTGCTGGCGTTGTTCGTCACGCTGTCGTTCTTCCTCGGTGCGCTGAGTTCCGGCATCGCCGGCTACATGGGCATGTGGGTGTCGATCCGCACCAACATCCGCGTGGCCAGCGCCGCGATGGAATCGCTCAACGCCGCGCTGCAGACTGCACTGCGCGGTGGTGCCGTGTCCGGCCTGTTCACGGTGTCGATGTCGCTGCTGGGCGTGGGTGGGCTGTTCGCGATCATCACGCTGCTGGCGCCGGCGGGCATGGATGCCAACACCTGGGCGCCCAAGATTCCATTCCTGATCGTCGGATACGGCTTCGGTGCCAGCTTCGTGGCGCTGTTCGCACAGCTCGGCGGCGGTATCTACACCAAGGCGGCCGATGTGGGCGCTGACCTGGTGGGCAAGGTGGAAGCCGGCATTCCGGAAGACGATCCGCGCAACCCGGCCGTGATCGCGGACCTCGTCGGTGACAACGTCGGTGACTGCGCCGGCCGTGGCGCCGACCTGTTCGAGAGCACTGCCGCGGAGAACATCGGCGCCATGAACCTCGGTGTCGCGCTGTTCAAGTTTTTCGGCATCAACGGCATCCTGTTCCCGCTCGTCATCGGTGCGCTCGGCCTGCTCTGCTCGATCGTCGGCGTGATGGTCGTCAGCACGAAGGAAGATGCGGACCCGATGGATGCGCTGAACCGTGGCTACTACGTCACCGCCGCGCTGGTATCGGTCGTGTTCTTCTTCGCCTGCCGCTGGCTGCTGGCCACGCCCGAAGCACCGAGTGCGTGGCTGAGCTTCTTCTACTGCGGCCTGATCGGCATCGCGACGTCGATCGCCTTCGTGTTCATCACGCAGTACTACACCGAGTACCGCTACCGTCCCGTGCTGTCCATCGCGGACGCCAGCCAGACGGGCCCGGCGACGAACATCATCATGGGCCTGGCCGTCGGCATGGAATCGACCGTGCTGCCGGTGATCACGATCGGCATCGCACTGCTGGCCAGCTTCATGGTCGGGCAGGGCAGCGGCTTGATGGAGAATGGTGTGGCGGTGGGTGGCCTGTTCGGCACGGCGGTCGCCACGATGGGCATGCTCGGCACCGCCGGCTACATCCTCGCGATGGACGTCTTCGGCCCGATCACCGACAACGCCGGCGGCATCGTCGAGATGTCGCAGCAGCCGGCCTCGATCCGCGACAAGACCGACCGCCTCGATGCGGTGGGCAACACCACCAAGGCACTGACGAAGGGCTACGCCATCGGCTCCGCGGCACTGGCGGCCTTCCTGCTGTTCTCGGCGTACCTGGACGAAGTCAAGAACATGACCGGCTCACCGCTGACGGTGGACCTGTCCAAGCCGCAGGTGTTCGTGGCGGCGCTGCTGGGTGGCATGCTGGTGTTCTGGTTCTCGTCGCTGGCCATGAAGGCGGTGTCCACCGCCGCGCAGTCGGTGATCACCGAAGTGCGCCGCCAGTTCCGCGAAAAGCCGGGCATCATGCTTGGCACCGACAAGCCCGACTACGCCGCCTGCGTGGACATCGTCACCAAGGGTGCGCTGCGCGCGATGGTGCTGCCTGGTGCACTGGTGGTGAGCTTCCCGATCATCGTCGGCGTGCTGTTCAAGTATCTCGGCGCACCGAACGAGCGCCTGGGTGCCGAGGCGGTGGCCGGGTTCCTGATGATCTCCACCGTGGTGGGCATCCTGATGGCCGGCTTCCTCAACAACGCCGGCGGCGCGTGGGACAACGCCAAGAAGTACATCGAGACCGGCGCCTACGGTGGCAAGAAGAGCGACAGCCACAAGGCCGCCGTGGTGGGTGACACGGTCGGTGACCCGTTCAAGGACACCGCCGGTCCGTCGCTGCACGTGCTGATCAAGCTGCTCAGCACGATCACGCTGGTGATGGCACCGCTGTTCATCTGACTGTGCAGTCTGCCGGTGCGCCTGCGTGGCGCACCGGCATCGTCCGTCACTCCAGGTGCCCATGTCTCTGATGCAGCGAAAGCCCATCGCGAGCTCCAGCGAGAGCTCGGGGATGAAGCGCACCCTCGGTGTCAGTGATCTCGTGCTGCTGTCGATCGGCGCCGTGATCGGTGCCGGCATCTTCGCGTCGCTGGGGACCGCGGCAGCCGGTGAGACGCTGAAGGACGGCACCATCGTGCGTTACGGTGCGGGACCGGCGCTGGTGATCAGCTTCGTGCTGCTCGGCGTGGTGTGCGGCCTGGCCGCGCTCTGTTATGCGGAGCTGGCGTCGATGATCCCTGCCGCCGGCAGTGCGTATGCGTACTCCTACGCCACGCTCGGCGAGCTGGTGGCGTGGATCATCGGCTGGGACCTGATCCTCGAGTATGCCGTCGGCAACGTGGCGGTGGCCATCGCGTGGAGCGGCTACTTCGACTCGTTGATGAGCGGGTTCGGGATCAACATCCCGCCATGGCTCACACACGGGTACTTCCAGGCCATGAAGAGCACCGTGCCGGCGGTGCAGCAGGCGATCATCGACGCGCCGCGTATCGCGGGCATCCCGGTGCTGGTGAACCTGCCGGCATTCCTGATCGTGGGGGCCATCACCTGGCTGCTCTGCCGAGGTGTCAAGGAGAGTGCGCGGGCGAACGCGATCATGGTCGGCATCAAGCTGCTGGTGCTGACGCTGTTCGTGGTGGTGGGATCCATGCACATCGATCCCGCCAACTACCACCCCTTCGCACCCAACGGCTGGCGTGGCATCCATCAGGGTGCAGCGATCGTGTTCTTTGCCTACATCGGCTTCGATGCCATCAGCACCGCAGGCGAGGAGACGATCAACCCGCAGCGGAACCTGCCGCGCGGCATCCTGATCGGCCTTGGCATCTGCACATTGATCTACGTGATCGTGGGCGCGGTGGCCACCGGCATGGTGCCGTACACGCAGCTGCTGGGTGCGGATCCGTTGGCCAAGGCACTGACGCTGGCTGGATTGAGCACCGCCAGCTGGATCGTCTCGGCCGGCGCGGTGGTGTCGATGGCCGCCGTCCTGCTGGTGTTCCAGTACGGCCAGCCGCGCATCTTCTACGCGATGGCGCGCGACGGCTTGCTGCCGC
>JANMON010000155.1:0-2882 GCA_031369265.1 Gemmatimonadaceae bacterium
CGATGCTCGACGCCCTGCCCGACACACCGCGGAATCGCGCCTTCATCGCCAAGGTGCGCCCGGCGGTGCTGCGGTTCCAGAACACCGGCGTCCGCATCGAGGACGATTACATCGTGACCGAACAGGGTACCGAACGAATCAGCAACGTGCCGCGCGAGATCGACGAGATCGAGGCGCTGATGCGGACCCGGGCCAAGCTCATTCCCTGACGTTCTTTCGCGGCTATCGTTCTGCTGGCCACAACTGCACTGCCACTGCTTGATCGCAGAACCGCACCGCCGCAGAAGGGAACAGCCGCCGAAGGTCATCGTATGGAGCCGCGATCGTTGCACGCACGATCATCGATTCTTTGATGTTGGCTCCTTGCACGCTGTGACCTCCCATCGTGATGGCGCCGCACCTACCATAAGCGCTTTCGCCTTTCTGCGGCTGTTCAGTTCTGCGGCTGTTCGGTTCTGCGATCAAGCAGTGACGCAGTTGTCCCGCCGTGCCGGATGTCAGCAGCGCCGGCGGTTCAGGCTCGCCGGGCGAGGATGATGCAGTTGTAACCGCCTGACGTGGCGTGCGAGCGGACTTTGTGCACGGCGGTCGTCAACCCTTCGCGCTTCAGCGAACGCACGAAGGCGTTCTCCGAATCGACCGACCAGTAGGCGAGCGTGCCGCCGGGCTTCAGGGCGGCGGCCGCCTGCCGGATGCCCTTCTCACCGTAGAGCTTCTTGTTGCTGCCGGTGGTGAAGCTCTCGGCGCCGTTGTCCACGTCGAGCAGGATCGCGTCGAATGTTCCGACGTTCTCGCGCAGCACGTCGATCACGTCGCGGCGCAGCATCGTGACGCGCGGATCGAACATCGCGTCGCCGGCCAGCGCCCAGTCGGGATGCAGGTTCCAGTCGATGACCTCCTGCATGATCTCCGCCACCACCACACGTGCATCAGCCGGAAGCATGGCGAGCGCGGCGCGCAGGGTGGCACCGAAACCCAGGCCGCCGATCAGCACCGACGCGCCAGGCTCGTCCTTCAGCGCGGCACATGCCAGCGCCGCCAGTTGCACTTCGGAGTGCACGCGGCGCGTGGACATCAACTCCACGCCATCCACCACCATCAGGTAAGCGCCGTCGTGGCGGTACAGGGTCACCGTCGAGCCGTCGGGCGCAGCGGCGTTGGCCAGCTTCTCGACTGGCTTCACGGCAGCGGGCCGAGGTTCGACAGCAGCTGGGCGAAGAACGACGCCGCCGTCGGGTCGCCCTTCGCCACGGCGACGAGCAGCAGCAGCTTCTTCATGACCGTCTCCCTACCACTTCGTGTTCATGACAGTCTCCCGACCACGTCGTGGATGGCAGCCGTCAGGTCCTCGACCAGGTCGTCGATCTGCCGGGCATGTGTGCGGAAGCTAAGGACGCAGACGCGACCCACGTACCGGCCGCCCGCCACCGCGCCGCTGATCATCACCCGGCCTCGCTGCGAGGTGGCCAGCATCAGCTCGCGCGTCGCGGCATCCTCCTGCGCCAGCGTGGCGCCGGGCCAGCTGAGATGAAACGGAAACAGTGACAGCTCCGGCGCCGCATCCATCACCACATGCGGCAACTGCCCCACTCGTGCGTAAGCATCCAGCGCCAGCGCACGCTTCTCGGTGAGTGCGGCACGGAACGCATCGGCGCCGTACAGCTTGATGGTGAGCCACATGCGCAGGCCGGGAAACCCCCGCGACAAGTCCGGACCGTGCTGGCTCGGATCGTAGAACTCGGCGGGGCTCGGCATCTCCGGCAGGTAGTCGGCCGTCGCCTCGTGCGCCGCACGCAGCATCGCTCCATCACGCACCAGCAGGGCGCCGGTGCCGTAGGGCATGAACAGCCCCTTGTGCGGATCGAGCGTCAGCGAGTCGGCGCGATCCAGGCCACGCAGCACGGCACGCGTATCGTCGCAGAGCTGGAAGAACGCACCGTACGCGCCGTCCACGTGATGCCACAGGTCCCCGGTCGCGCAGGCATCGGCGATCGAGTCGAGTGGATCCACCGCGCCGGTGTTGGTCGTTCCCGCATTCGAGACCACCATGAAGGGCAGCAGGCCATCACGCCGGTCCTGCGCCATCGCCTCGTGCAGTGCGCCGACGGGCAGATGAAACCCGCTGTCGCTGGCAATGGAGCGCACGCGATCGGGCATGATGCCGGCCAGCTTGGCCGACTTGATCACGCAGTGATGTGCCTGATCGGAGGTATACAGCACGCCGCGCCGGATGTCGGCGCCGAGGTACTTCTCGCGTGCGCAGAGCACCGCGTTGAACGTCGCCATCGACCCGCCGGCAGTGAACACGCCTCGCGTTCCCTCCGGGAATCCCATCCACTCTCGCAGCCAATCCAGCGCATTGGCTTCCAGCTGCACCAGCGCCGGTGCCGCCTGCCAGATGCCGGTGTAGCGATTGGTGGTGTCGGCGATGAAGTCGGCCAGCGCAGCCGGGAACAGGCCACCACCCGGGATGTAGGCCAGGTAGCCGGGCGACGGCGTGTTGAATGATTGTGGAATGCAGGTCTCGAACAGCGTGTCCAGCAGCGGTTCGAGCGCGGTGCCGTTCGCAGGCGAGGGCTCGCGCAGGGTGCGACACAGCGCCTCGGCATCGTGGATGCCATACAGCGGTTGCTGCGGCAACGTGGTGATGTGATCCACACACCGCGCGACGACTTGGTCGGCCATCGCGCGCATGTCCTGCGCACTGAATTCGAGATCGGTGATACCAGCTCCCGGCGGGAGGACCGAAGATCGCGCATGCCGTCGTCGGCGCCGCAATATCGCCAGTCGCCCGCCTCACAGCAGCACCGCGCCGTCAGTCCTCGGGGAACGGACGTGGGCGCGGTTGCGGCCAGGGCCACGGATCGGTCACCCGACCACCG
>JANMON010000186.1:0-20382 GCA_031369265.1 Gemmatimonadaceae bacterium
ATCTTCGGTCGCGTGGTGGACCCGAACGCAACTGTCGTTGCCGGCCTGACGTCGGACAACATCAGCACCAGCGTGCGCACGTACCAGACCACGTTCCCGTACCTCGAGAACGCGCGATGAATGCAGCACGGGTGTGGCGCCTGGGCGTGGCGACGGGGCTGGTCGCCGTCGTCGTGGTCCTCGCGCGCACCCGTGTGTCGCAACCCGACCTGCACGCCGCGCCGGCACCGATCGCCAGTGGTTTCAGCGAGCGGCCTGACCGCGACGTGCAGATCCGGGTGTGGAAGCAGGCGCTGGATGCCGATCCGGTGAGCGCGATCGCGCTCGGCCAGCTGGCGGCGTTGCACATGCAGCGCGCCCGCGAGGGCGGCACGTACGACGATTACCTGCAAGCCGAGACCTACGCGCGGCGCTCGCTCAGCCTTCGCACGCAGCGCAACGCCAACACCGCCGCCACCCTGATCTCGATCCTCCTCGCGCAGCATCGGTTCGTGGATGCGCGTGGCGTGGCGGACAGCCTCGTGCAACGCGAGCCCGACGTGCCGGAGTATCGCGCGGCCCTCGGCGAAGTGGCGATGGAGCTGGGTGACGACGCCACCGCAGACCGGATGTTCCGTTCCGTGTGGGCCAGCCGCGGCACACTGACGATTGCGGCGCGCCTGGCACGATGGCTGGAGATCACCAACCACGTCCCCGAGGCGCGGCGATTGCTGACGCAGGCGCGCGCCGAGGCACTGTCGCGTCGCGACGTGGCCCGTGAGACGAAGGCGTGGTTCGCGTTGCGTCTCGGTGACCTCGAATTGCGTGATGGACGCTTGACGGCCGCCAACATGGCGTTCCGCGAAGGGCTGGCCATCGAACCAGAAGACCCGCGCCTGCTGGCGGCCATGGCACGACTCGCCGCAGCGCGCGACCGCCACGACGAGGTGATCAGCTGGGGTGAGCGTGCGATCGGGATGCAGCTCGATCCGGGCACGTTGGGCCTCGTGGGCGACGCGTATGCTGCCAAGGGCGACAGCGCGAAGGCCGACGAGTATTTCCAGACGCTCGAAGTGGCCGTGAGCACGCAGCCCGGCGCCTACCACCGCGCCTGGAGCCTGTACCTGCTGGATCACGGCATGCGTGTGAACGACGTGTTGCAGAAGGCGCAGGAGGAACTGCGCGAACGCAAGGATGTCTACGGCTACGACGTGCTGGCGTGGGCGCTGGAGAAGTCGGGTCGGCACGCCGAGGCGCAGCAGGCAATGCGCGAAGCCCTGCGGCTCCACACCCCTGATCCGCTGCTGCGACGGCACGCACGCATCATCGGCGTGATCGATAGCACCACGGCCGCGGGAGCCTAGGGCGTGTCGGACTTCGTCGCATTCATGGAGCTCGGTTTCCGGCACATCGTCGCCTGGGATGCTGCCGATCACATCCTGTTCCTGCTGGTGCTGGCGGCCATCTATCGTGGGCGCGACTGGCGTGCCGCGCTGCTGGTGATCAGCGCCTTCACCGTCGGACATTCGGTGACGCTGCTGCTGGCGGTCACCGATACACTGGTGTTGCCGTCGGCCATCGTCGAGTTCCTGATTCCGGTCACGATCGTGGCCACGGCCATCGAGAACATCTGGCTGCGTGAGCGGGCCGCCCGCGGTGCCTCGGCGCGCCACCGGCCGGTGTTCGCCGTCATCTTCGGCCTGGTGCACGGCGCCGGTTTCGCGGGGTACCTGCGCAGCCTGTTCATGGACGACATCACGGTGCCGCTGCTCGGCTTCAATGTCGGCATCGAACTGGGGCAGATGGTGGTGCTCGCGGCGTCGGCAGCGCTCTTCCTGGTGGTGGACGCCGGCCTGCGAGCACTCCCGCGTCGTGCGAATTGGCCCGACGCCTTCCAGCTGCGCGTGATCGCGGTGTCGGCGACGATCGGAATCATCGCCACCGGCTGGGCTGCAGAGCGGTTTCCGCGATGAACACGCTCCGTCGGCGAGTGCGCGTGGCAGCGCTGGGCGCCATGATGGTGGCACTGTCGCCGACGATCCTGCATGCACATGCCATCCACACCACGCTGACGGTGCTCACCACCACGCCCGGTGTGCTGACGTTCAACATCCGCTCGTTCGCTGATGACTTCTCGGCGTCGGTAGCGCGACATGCGGGTCGTCCGGTGCCGCGCGACTCCTCGGTGCGGGCTGAAGACGTGACACGCTACGTCCGCGACCGGTTCGTCGTCCGCGACGCCGCAGGCCGGCCGATGATGCTGGAGCCATGCGGCGTGCGTCGTTCAGGAGAGCTGTACTGGCTCTGCTTCCGTGCCGCGTTGCCGGCAGGCCTGAAGAACACGGTGATGCGCAACCAGATGCTGACCGAGCTGCACACCGATCAGGTGAACATCGTGCAGGTGAACGACGGTGGAACGCGTCGCACGCGGCTGTTCACGCGTGCGAGCGCTCCGATGTCGCCCTGACACCAGCGGCGATTCTCTACACCGGCTGCGTGAGCCACTGCCTCAGCCGATCGGTGGTCTCCGGTTGCTCGAAGTAGGCGGAGTGCCAGATCGCACGCTCGGCGGGGAAGATGAGTCGTGACGACTCGGCGAGGGGGAACGTCGGGCCATCGGCGGTGAACACACCGTCGGTCGGCACCACCAGGTCGTTCTGCGCGTCCTTGAAGATCCGGTCCACGATCGCGTCGCCGATCTTGTGCTTGATGATCGTCTTCAGTGCCGCCGTTTCCGGCGTATTGGGCTCGAAGTTGGCGGCGATGGCGTAGTAGCGGGTGGCCGTGTTGCCGGGACGGTTGACGAGCTTCAGGTAATCGCCGTCGGGGTTCATCGACATCAGGCCGTCCAGCGCCTTCATCGTGGCGTGCGCCACCACCTTCACGGTGCAGACGATCGCCTCCAGGATCTCTTCCACCGGGCCGGTGGGGATGATGTTGAGCGCCGTCGTGTAGCGGTCGATCATGCTCATCATGTGATCCGGCTGCGCCAGCAGCGTGCCGGCATTCGGCGTCCCCACGAAGACCACCGCGCCAACGCGGAAGTCGTCTTCGCTGACGCCGCTGGCGGTGGAGCGCTCCACCAGCGCGCGTGACACCAGCCCGCCACGGCTGTGACAGATGATGTCGCAGTCGAGCGTCTTGCCGCTCGCCTTCATCAGCTCGAAGAACTTCTTGGCGTTGGACGGCGGATCCTCACTCAGCGACGGGTGGTTGAACGCGAAAACGCGACCACCGTAGTGTGCGCTGAGCATCTCCATCGTGGCCTTCGGGATGTTCATGAAGCCACCGTGCGCGGTGCTGAAGGTGCCGTGCACGAACAGCAGGGAACGCCCGCCCGCCATGCGCGCCCAGTCGTCCGGCGTGAACGCGCCGGCGCCGGCGGCCTGATAGTTGTCGGGCGTGAAGGTGCGCACGCCGTACGGCCGGTTCTTTGCCTCCCATTTCCTGGCGAAGAATTCGCCGACTGGACCGAGGATCGGGTCGGTGATCGGGTAGACCAGCACCTTCAGCAGCTTCTTGCCGACGGCGCCGATGATGCCGCGCTTGCCGTTGGCCCCGGCCTTCGCCGTGGGTGCGGTGTTGGGGATGCGGAAGAGCAGTTTCGCGCCGCCCGCGCCGCGTGTGCCGGGTGTCTGGATCGTGTTGTCCTTGTTGAGCGGCACGTGCCAACTCAGGGCACCGTCCACCACGCTGAGCACGATCGCGCCCTGGTCCGGACCCGTGACTGGAACTTCCAGTTCCAGGGCATCGTCGCCGTTCGGCGCACGACTGGTGTTCACGTTTCCAGCCGGTCGCGACACGCGCACGTCGTCGAGCTCCACCTGCTTCACCTCCGTCACGTTCGATGCCGCCAGCGCCGTGTCCAGCGCCGGCATTTCCTGGGCGGCGGGGGAGCGCGTGCCAAGCGTGCGCGGCCCCTCGCTGGTGCGACCGGTGGCCGTCACGCCCGGCGCGCGCAATGCGAAACCCTGGCCGATGTCCACCGTGGCACCGGTGCCGTCGAGAACGAAATCCGCCATGTCCGTCTCCGTGATCTGATTTAAGCGTGAGCCAGCGTGAAGTGAGGATGACCGTAGTGCACGTAGGCGAGCCAGGTGGACTGCCGCTTCTTGATGTCCGGTTCGCTGAGGTACTGCGAGCGCATGTCGGCGAGGACGTCGGCCACAGGGCGCGGCGGCGAACCGTCGGTGCCGAAGCTGCGCTGGTAGAAGTCGAGCGCGATGCGCTTCGCGACCTCGTCGTTCACACTCCAGAGCGGACCGATGAATCCGCTGAAGCCTGCCCCGATCGCGAAACCGGCAAAGCCCGCGTATTGCCCCAGTTCCTCGCCACCGACGCCAACCTGACAGGCGTTCATGAACAGGAATGACTTCGCGTTGCGCCCCAGCTTCGACGACACGAAGAGTGTCTCCTGCAGCGGCGAGCCATCGTTCAGGTAGAGCACCGAGCGCTTCGACACACCGGTGCCCAGCACCTCGCCGTGACAGGCGAAGTGCACCATCTCCGGCGCCAGCGGTCCGGTGGCGGCCGGCAGCACGCCGTTCAACAGGTCCACCAGTGCATCGGCCGTGGCAGCCACGCTCGTCACGCGTGGGAACAGGGTCGGCGTGGTGATGGCCTGCTCGGTGAGCGCGGCAGTTTCGTCCTTCGCATGCGGCAGCGCAGCGAGATTCGAGTTCTCGTAGCTGCCCAGCACGATCGCGAGGTCGCGCACCGTGAGCGTCGCCGGCGGTGGCACCGGGATGTCATCCTCGCCATGAATCCAGCGCGAGACGGAATACTGTGCGCCCAGGAACGGCGCGCGAGCGGCGTTCGGTGGCGGATCGAGATAGGCCAGTTCCCACGGCACGTGACACTCGTCCGTCAGCAACAGCACGCGCGCCAGTCGTGATGGGCCCACGGCAGCGGCGGTTGCCGCCAGCACCTGCAGCACCTGGGCAGGAATTGCGCGGCGCACGAGCGTACCGATGCCGGCCAGCATGTTGTCCACCGTCACCGTACCATCGGCCCGGTTGACCTGGCTGGTGACCGTGCTGGCGAACGAACTGGCGTTGTCGCGATCACCGATCTTCTGTACCAGCGGCTCGACCGGCAACGCCACCGAAGCATGTGCGCAGTCCACGATGGTCCAGATCAGGTCACGCGCCGACTCGCTCTGGTCGCGGCGTGCGATACGGATCGTCACGTCCACAGGCGTCGTGGTGCCGGTGATCGCGAGGGGTGGATTACGCGGCGGTGCGATGCTCGCGATCTCGGCGGCGGTGGTTTCGCCGAGTGCGATGGTGCGCACCACCATGCCGGCCGGTTGGCCGTTGTAGGTGTAGTGCACACGGACGGTCGCCTGCCGCACGCTGGGATCCTCCGGTGCCAGCGGCACCAGCACCACCGTCACGGTGGCGGCGAACGGATCGGACTTGAGCACCGTGAGCGTGTGTTTCCACCCCGTGGCCGACGTGAAGTCCGGGGCTTCGACCATCACACCGATGTCAAGGCGCGTCTGGCTCACTGCCGACGTGAAGTGCATCACGCCTTCGGCGGTCGGTGAGGGGGCGGGGGCAAGGCCGATCACCAGCGTGGCCGATGCCGTCGGCGACGGAGCGATGGACGCCGGCGCCTCGACACGCGCGATCGCGTCCAGGGTCTCGACCGCGCTGGCGCCGGCAGGTTCGGCGCCTGTCGACTCTTCGTTGGACTCGACACCCCGTGCAACCCCCTCGTGGCCGTTCTGCGGTTTGCTCCGCGTGTGGCCGCGCGTTGGTCCACGCGGCGCAGCGGCTTCCCGTGCCGCGGCGGCGGGCGCCCGCGACGGTATTGGCGGTGGTGGTGGCGGTGGCGGCGGCGGTGGCACCTCCTCTGGTCGCAACGCTGGCGCGGCGGCGGACTCCGTCTCCGACTGCAGCAACGGCACCCCACGCTTCGGCACCACACCCACGAAGCGCGACCCCGAGAACACCACCAGCCAGCCATCGCGCCCGGCCGTCTCCGGATCCAGCGTCGCCAATTCGACCCGCTCCACCGTGCCGAACGACGCGCGCGTGCCGAGGTGAAACGGCGCGGTCAGCATCGCCGTGGCGAGTGTGTCGTCGCGGCTCGCCGTGTCGCATACCTCCAGCAGCACGTCGCGCGGCGCCACCGCCCACCGCACCTCCAGGCGCTCGCGGTATCGAACCAGCACGAAATCCGTCGCGTGCGGCGTGTGTGCATCGCGCAGCATCGCCCGCACATCATCCACCGGCTGCTCGCCGTCGAGCATCAGGGGGTACAGCATTCGCATCGTTTGCTCCGGGTGGTGCCTGAACCGTGGTCGTGCCCCGCGCACTTGCTTACCGCCATTGCCACCACTGTTCAAGCGCGCACAACTGCAGAGACGCCCGGATCACCGAAGAACTCTCGGCAGATCCGGGCGTCGTATCACGGCCGTGTTCGGTTGTCGGTCAGGGCTGCGGCGGCGCGGCGATCAGGTGATGGAAGTCGCGATACCAGAGATCGGCACCATTGCCCAGCGAGCGATCGTTGCAGTTGGCGTGGATCAGTCGCGCCACGAAGCCGGCCTCGAGTGCATCGGCATCCTTGCGACCGGCCAGCGTGAACGCCGCCATCCGCAACAACAGCCGCGTCTCGTGGCCTTCGAACTTGTCGAAGAACCAGCCGCAGCTGGTGAACATGCCGTAGCGCGCCCGACGCTTCGGTGTCAGCTCCGGATCGTCACCGTCGGCCAGGTCCAGTTCCTCGGCCAGCCAGCGCAACGCTGCGCGCAGCGGCCCGCGCCACGCCTGGTGATGCCCCGACTCGTGCGTCGCACCGCAGCCGCAATTCGACCGCCAGCGCTCCACACCGTGCGCGCAACTCCACGAACTGGGCGACACCAGCTGACCATCCTTCCAGTCATCGCGCGCATTGATGATCGCCGCGAAGTTGGTCACCGTCGCCTTCTGCGTGCGACGCAGCAGACCGATCGCGGCCGCCAGTGCCATCTCGCCATGCCGCTTGTGGTGCCCGAAGGTTTCGCCATCGGTGGCGATGCTGGCGATGCCACGGTCGGCAGCGATGTGCGCCAGCGCACCGGCCAGGCGTTCACCCTGCTGCGCCATGTCGCCGAAGCCGATCGAACCACTCAACTCGCCATGGTACGGCGCGAGAAAGAGGGTGTGGCCCTTCGCGCCGCGCCAGCGCCGCGGCTGTCCGTCGTGCCCACCATCACCGAGCTGGTACGGAGCGACGATCGCGAACTGCACCCCCGCCTCGGCCAGCGCCTGGCAGGTTTCGTCGCTCATCGCAGTCTCGGGACACCAGAATCCGCGCGACTCGCGCCCGAAGCGCATCCGGAAGTCGTGCAGTCCCCAGAAGATCTCGCGCTGGCGTTCGTGGTGCGACGCCAGCGGCAGGATCACGTGATTGAACGCACTGGCGATGGCGTTGCCATGACCGAGGCGCTCGGTGGAGCGCGCGTCGCCCATGCGCATGGCATCCAGCACCGCCGGCGCCTCGCGCTCCAGCCAGAGCGCCAGCGTCGGACCGACGTTGAAGCTGATCCACTCGAACAGGTTGACGCGGGCGCGGGCGCCAAGGTCGCGGGCCGAGGCCAGCGGCAGGTACGACTCATCGGTGATGCGCGCGTTCCAGTCGTGGAACGGGGCTGCCGTGCGCTCCACCGGCACGAGGCCGGTGAACGGGTCCTCGCGTGGTGGTTGATAGCAGTGCGCGTGAATGACGACCGACGTCACGCCGTCGGCGGATCGTCAGGGAAATCGCCGCCGATGATGGCCGGTGCGTAATACTCGTTGGTGTACTGCTGCACCATGCGCGCCGCGGTGAAGAAGCGGCCCGCCTGGCGGATGCTGTGCTTCATCGTGGCCAGCCACTTCACCGGCATCGCGTCGCGATGCGTGCGGTCGTAGAACCGCGGCACCACCTCGCGCTCCAGCAGTTCGTAGACGTTCTGCGCCGCGAGGGCATCCTGTTCCGGATTGTTCGGCGCCGTCACGCTCCAGCCGTTGGTGCCATCGCAGCCTTCTGCCCACCAGCCGTCGATGGTGCTGAGCTGCGGCACGCCGTTGAGCGCCGCCTTCATGCCGCTGGTGCCCGAGGCCTCGAGCGGCGGACGCGGCAGGTTCATCCACATGTCCACGCCCTGCACCAGCAGGTGGGCGATGTGCATGTCGTAGTCCTCGATGAACGCCACGCGTCCCTCGAAGCGCGGATCGCGCGTGAACTGGTACACGCGCTGCAGCACCGTCTTGCCCGGACCGTCGGCGGGATGCGCCTTGCCGGCGAACACAAGCTGCACCGGTGCGTCGGGATTGGTGAGGATGCGACGCAGGCGCTCGGGATCGTGGAACAGCAGGTCGGCGCGCTTGTAGGTGGCGAAGCGACGGGCGAATCCGATCATCAGGCTGGAGCGATCGAGCAGCACGCCGGCGCCCACCATCTGCGTGGCTTCCTTGTGGCCGCGGGCGAAACTGCGGCGTGCCATCTCGGTGATGCGATCCACCAGCACGTCCTTCAACTCGCAGTGCGCGGCCCAGAGGTCGGCATCCGGCACCTTCATGATGCGGTTCCACGTATCCGGATTCTCGAGCGCGAAGCCCCAGCCCTTGCCGAGGTGCTTGTCGAGCGTACTCATGATCGGATTGGCCATCCAGGTGGCCAGGTGCACGCCGTTGGTGACGTGACCCACCGGCACCTGGTTCACCGCGCGGTTGGGCCACATCGGGTGCAGCAATTCGCGCGACACCTCGCCGTGCAGCTTGGCCACGCCGGTCACCTTCGACGCGAAGCGCACCGCGCACGCCGTCATGTGGAACTGGTCGCGACCGTAGTGCGGATGGAAACCGAAGTTGGCGAAGGCGTCGGCATCGATGCCAAGGTCCTTCCAGACCGGGCCGAGGACCGCCTCGACGGCGGTGCGCTGGAACACGTCGTGCCCGGCCGGTACCGGCGTGTGCGTGGTGAACACCGACGCCTTGCGCACCATCGTCGTCGCGGCGGCGAGATCCACGCCCCGATCGACCAGTTCGCGCAGGCGCTCGATGAACATGAAGCTGGCGTGGCCTTCGTTCGCGTGCCACACATCGGGTTCCATCTTGAGCGCACGCAGGATCCGCACTCCGCCTACGCCCAGCAGCCATTCCTGGCGGAGGCGCAGATCCACACCGCCGGCGTACAGGCGGCTCAGCAGCTCGCGGTCCTCGGGACGGTTTTCCGGCAGGTCCGTGTCCAGCAGGATCAGCGGCACGCGACCCACCATCAGGCGCCAGGCGCGCACCAGCACTTCATGGCCGGCCACCATCACCGAGACGGTCAGGTCGGACCCGTCGGCGTTGTGGATCGGCGTGATCGGCGTGCTGGCGAGGTCGAACGTGTCGTCCATGTTCTCCTGCCAGCCTTCGGTGTTGATGCGCTGGTCGAAGTAGCCGTGCCGGTACAGGAGCCCGATGCCCACCAGCGGCAGGCCGAGGTCGGAGGCTGTCTTGCAGTGGTCGCCCGCCAAAACGCCCAGGCCGCCTGAGTAGATCGGTACTGAGGCATGCAGGCCGAACTCGGCGCAGAAGTACGCGATGCGCGACTTGGTGAGCTCCGGATACGTCTGGGCGAACCACGTCGTGTCCGACTGCGACTCGGTGCGCGACCAGTGCATGGCCTCGTCGTACTGGGCGCGGAACACGGGGTCGGCCGCACAGGCCTCGAGCCGCTCGGCCGACACGCGGGTGAGGAAGGTCACCGGATTGTGGCGGGTGGCGAGCCACAGGCGGTCGTCGATGGCGGCGAACAGGGCGCGCGCCTCTCGGTTCCAGCTCCACGAGAGATTGCTCGCGAGCTCTTGCAGGCCGGCGATCCGGCTGGGGATGGGAATGGTCACGTGCTCTAAACTAGATCGGTCTGGTTGGCTCGGGCAGTCGCAGCGTTCAGTCCACGATGCGTTTCGGCGGTGCTCCGTGGGCGGCCCTACTGGAATTACAGCCCCGCGATGCGCACCTTGCGAATGCCCGGACCGCAGTCTCCACTGGCGAACCCGACGGTTTCCTGACCGGCAGTCCGGTACCGAACACAATCCCGACAGTGCCGCCCCCGGACGAGGTCGTCGGGATCGCGCCTGCCCCCGTCCCAGCGCCCCGATCCATGCCACCCCGGACTCCCAAGCCTGCGGCGAAGACTCCCGCAGCGCCGAAAGTGAAGCGCGCACCTAAGGCCGCGACGAGCCCGGCGGTTCGCGGGCCCGACGGTCGGTTCCTGAAACGCAAGGCGCCCGAAGCGCTGCGCTCCAGTGACGCCCGGCAGGTCTCGGTGGTGCACCTGACGGCAGAACTGGCGCCGATCGCGCGCACCGGCGGGCTGGGCGAGGTGGTGAGCAGCCTGGCCGCCTACCAGTCGGCGGCGGGAATGCGGGTGGCGATCATCCTCCCGCTCTATCGGCAGATCCGCGAGCAGTTCCCGAACCTCGAGCCGGTGGGTGACCCGTTCGCGGTGCACGTGGCCTTCCGCGAATACGGCGCACAGCTCTACCGGCTGTCCGACGCGGCAGCGCACGAGGTCATCGGCATGCGCGGTGACAACCCGCCGCCCACGGTCTACTTCATCGACAACCGCGACCTCTTCGACCGCCCCGGCATCTACGGCGACGCCGGCGGGAGCTATGGCGACAGTGCGCGGCGCTACGCCTTTCTCGGCGCCGCCACGATGCTGGTACTGCCGCGGATCGCACCGGCCCCGGTCATCCTGCACGCGCATGACTGGCACGCCTGCCTCGCCCTCGCCTACCTGCGCACCTGGTATGCCGACAGCCCGTATCATCGCGAGGTGTCCACGATCCTGACGGTGCACAACGCAGGCTATCAGGGGCATTACCCGCCAGAGACGATGGCCGACGTGGGGCTGGCCGCATCGCTGTACAACTTCGCGCAGTTCGAGTGGTACGGCCGCATGAACCTGCTCAAGGGCGGGATGGCATTCGCCGATGGGGTCACCACCGTCAGCATGACGCACGCCGACGAGTTGCGGACGGCGGAAGGCGGGTTCGGCCTGCATGAGAATTTTCTCCTCAAGGGCGACCGCTTCGTGGGGATCCTGAACGGGATCGACCAGAGCCGCTGGGATCCGTCGGCGGACGAGGACATCGTGGCCCCGTATTCACGCGAGGACATCGGCAACAAGGTCACCTGCCGACAGGCGCTGCAACGCGAGTTGGGCCTGGCCCCGCGCCTCGAGGTCCCGATCTTCGTGATGACGGCGCGCCTGGTGCAGCAGAAGGGCCTCGACCTGATCCTCGACAACCCGTGGATCTTCAACGCCGATGCGCAGTGGGTCTTCCTGGGCAACGGCGACGGGCGCTACGTGGACGGGCTGCGGGCGCTGGCGGCACGGCTGCCGGACCGCGTCCACATCGACACCAACTTCAGCGACGAGCAGGAGCACCGCCTGATGGCCGGGGGGGACGTTCTGCTGATGCCCTGTCGCTACGAGCCCTGTGGCCTCACGCAAATGCGCGCACAGCGGTACGGTACAGTGCCGCTGGTGCGGCGGGTCGGTGGGCTGGCCGACACGGTGCACGACGGCGTCACGGGGTTCGTGTTCAACGAGTTCACCGCCGCGGCGTTCGCCGAGGCGATCGCACGCGTGATCGTCGCCTACCGCGACCGGGACCAGTGGTTCCGCATGATGCGTGATGGCATGGCCCGTGACTTTGGCTGGGAGCGCTCGGAAGAGCGCTATCGCGATCTCTATCGAACCGTCCTCTCCGCTCGCTGACACGCCATGGATTTCGTCCTGCAACTGCACTCGCACCTGCCATGGGTGCTGAATCACGGTGACTGGCCGCACGGCAGCGACTGGCTGTCGGAGGCCACGCTCGAGACGTACCTGCCGCTGATCGAGAAGATGCGATGGCTGCAGGGCGACAACGTCTGGGCCCCGCTCACGCTCGGCATCACGCCGATCCTCGCCAACCAGCTCGCGCATCCCACCTTCCCGGCGATCTTCGAGAAGTGGGTGGCGAACAAGCTGGAAAACTACGAGGTGGAAGGGAACGCTTTCGCCGCACGTGGCGAGGAAGGCCTCAGTCACGTCTGTGGTGTCCACGCGGCCACGATGACGAAGTACCGCGATCTCTATCGCGCACTGAACGGCGACATCATCGGCGAATTCCGTCGCCTCGCCGACGAGGGTCGCATCGAGATCACCGGCTCCGCCGCCACGCACGGCTTCCTGCCGCTGCTGGGCCGCGACGAGAGCATCAAGTTCCAGCTGCAGCTTGGCCGTCGCGAGCATGAGCGACTGTTCGGTCGTGCGCCGGCCGGCTGCTGGCTGCCCGAGTGTGCGTATCGGCCCGGCGGCTGGTGGGAGCCGCTCTCACGCGCCCCGAACCGCGGCATCCGGCACGGCATCGAGCACGAGGTGCGCGCCGCCGGATTCCAGTACGTGACGCTGGATGCGCCGCTGGTGCAGGGGCGACACAAGGAGCGCACGGCCTATCGCGCCTACCGCATCAAGCAGGAGAACGGTGAGGGACACGTGGCAGCACTGGCGCGCGACCAGCGCACCGCGGCGCAGATCTGGAGTGCCGACGGCGGGTATCCAGGCGACGGCGCCTATCTCGAGTTCCACAAGACGCACCAGAACGGTGGCCTGAAACTGTGGCGCATCACCGGCCGCACGGTGGACCTCGGCGCCAAGCATCCGTACTGGCCCGAGGTGGCACAGAACAAGGTCGAGGAGCATGCGCGCCACTTCGCCACGCTGCTCAACTCCATTGCGCGCGAACAGCATGCCTTCGGCACCTCGCTGATCATGGCGCCGTTCGACACCGAGCTGTTTGGCCATTGGTGGTATGAAGGCCCGGAGTTTCTCAACAAGCTCTATCGCGAGTTGCAGCACTCGCAGCTGCTGCGCCCCGTGATGGCCTCGCAGCACCTGCGTGACAACCCGCATTCGCCGTCGATTCCGGTGGAGCCGGGATCGTGGGGCGCCCACGCCGACTGGTCCACCTGGGTCGGGCCGAAGGTCGCGCACACCTGGCGCCGCCTATGGCCGCTGGAGAATGCGTTCTGGGAGATCGCCGGCCGCGCCCTTGGCGATCCCCTCGCGCACACGGCGCTCGAGCAGGCCGCGCGCACGCTGCTGCTCGCGCAGTCCAGTGACTGGCAGTTCATCATCACGATGGCCGAGGCGGCCGACTACGCCGACCATCGCTTCCATTCGCACTGCTCCGACCTCGAGCAGCTGCTGGCGAAGATGCATGGTGGGTTCGACGGTGGTGACTTCTCCGACGCTCACGCCTTCGCCGCTGACCTGAAGACGCGCGATGATTGTTTCCCCGAGATCCTGCCGGCGCTGCGGGCGGCCCTCTCGTGATTCCTGTCATCTTCGTCGCACCGCGGCTGTCGGACAACGCGTCGAGGATGGTGGAGGCGATCGGCGCGCTGCCCGGTGTGCAATTGGGCGTGATCAGCACCGACTGGGTCGAGCAGGCTTCGCCGCCGACGCGCGACGCGATCGTGCAGCACTGGCGCGTGGACGACGTGCTGGACCCGGTGCAGTTGCGTGACGCGGTGCAGGCGGTGGCGGCGCGCATCGGCGGCGTGGAGCGGCTGTTCGGTGCCTACGAGCAGCTGCAGGTGCCACTGGCCTCGGTGCGTGAGGCGCTCGGCATCGAGGGGCTGCCGGTACAGGCCGCGCTCAACTTTCGCGACAAGTCACGGATGAAGGACGTGCTGCGCGCCCATCACCTGCCGTGCGCACGCCATGCGCTGGTGGAGAAGTACGTGGACGCGATCACGTTCGCCGAGCGGGTCGGGTTTCCGCTGGTGGTGAAGCCGCAGGCCGGTGCTGGTGCGTTGGGTACCTATCGCGTGGACGATGCGCAGTCGCTGGGCGAGGCGCTGGACATGACGCGACCGTCGGCCAGCCAGCCGGTGATGCTGGAGGAGTTCATCACCGGCACCGAGCACAGCTTCGAGACCATTTCGATCGACGGTACGGCGGTCTGGCACTCGCTGACGCACTACCATCCGACGCCGCTCGAAGTGCTGCGCAATCCGTGGATCCAGTGGGTGGTGGTGCTGCCGCGCGAAGTGGACCATCCCATGTACGACGACATCCGCGACGCGGGGGCGCAGGCGCTGCAGGCGCTCGGCCAGACCACCGGGCTCACGCACATGGAATGGTTCCGGCGCGCCGATGGCAGCATCGCGATCTCGGAGGTCGCCGCACGGCCACCCGGGGCGCAGATCACCACGCTGATCAGCCGCGCCAACGACGTCGATTTCGTCTCGATGTGGGCGAACCTGATGGTCTACGGTGAGTTCACGCCGCCGGAGCGGAAGTACGCAGTGGCGGCGGCGTTCCTGCGCGGACAGGGCAGCGGCGTTGTGCGCGCCGTGCGCGGCCTCGATCGGGTGCAGGAGGAATTCGGCTCACTGGTCTGCGATGTGAGGCTGCCCGAGGTGGGACAGCCACCGGCAGCGACGTACGAAGGAGACGGCTTCATCATCCTCCGACATCCGGAGACCGCGGCGGTGGAGCGCGCGATCCGGCGCGTGGTGGAACTGGTGCACGTCGAGCTGGGCTGACATGAATCGCCGCAGGACAACGCACTCCCAGGGAGACGTCGTATGAACGTGTTGATGATTGCGCCGGGATATCCGGATGAAATGCCGCTGTTCTGCCGGGCACTCTCGGCCTACGGCGGCAGTGTCTACGGCATCAGTGACGTGCCGGGCGGCAACCTGCCGGAGATGACGCGCCGTCATCTCTCGGGCTACCTGCAGACACCGCAGCTGAACCAGGAAGATGCGGTGGTGGCGGCGGTCACCGCGCACTGGGGCGGCATGACGTTCGATCGCGTGATCTGCCTCTGGGAACCGGGCGTGGTGCTGGCCGCCAAGCTGCGCGCCGCCCTCGGCGTCGGTGGCATGAGCGTGGACGATGCGATCGCCTTCCGCAACAAGGATATCATGAAGGCCCGCGTCGCGGCCGCCGGCATCCGCACGCCGCGGCATCGCGGTGCGACGTCGGCCGCCGAGGTGCGCGCGGCGGCGGAGGACATCGGCTATCCGCTGATCATCAAGCCGATCGATGGGGCCGGCTCGATGGACACCTTCCGCGTGGACGATGCCAAGGAGCTCGACGTCGCGCTCAAGCGCCTGACGCACATCGACCACGTGAACGTGGAAGAGTTCATCGAGGCCGAGGAGTTCACCTTCGACACCATCTGCATCGCGGGCCAGATGCAGTTCTTCAACGTGGGCTACTATCGCCCGCGGCCGCTGGTGGCACGCAGCGTGGAGTGGATCAGCCCCCAGACGCTCTGCCTGCGCGACGTGGACAGCGACTGGGTGAAGGGCGGCGTGCAGATGGGCGCCGACGTGCTCAAGGCGATGAACCCGGGCAATGCGTTCACGCACATGGAGTGGTACCGCAAGTCGGATGGCGAGGTGGTGTTCGGTGAAATCGCCGCCCGTCCGCCGGGGGCGCGCACGGTGGACCTGATGAACTACGTCTCCGACGTGGACCTCTACATGGGCTATGCCGAGGCCGAGCTGCATGGCACGTTCTCGATCGACGTGAAGCGGAAGTACAATGCGATCAACATCTTCAAGCGCGCGCAGGGGCAGGGCACGATCCGGCGCATCACGGGGTTGGAGCAGCTGGTGCAGCGGTTCGGTGAACACATCGTGAACATCGAGCTGCTGCCGGTGGGCGCCACGCGTCGCGACTGGATCCTGACGCTGATCTCCGATGGGTACCTCACCATCCGGCACCCCGATTTCGAGCAGGCGTGTCTGATCGCCGATGCCGTCGGCACCGATCTCCAACTCTACGCGTCGTAATCCATGTCGCTGCGTTTGCGCCGCTCACTGCGGCGGTTGTTTCGTACCAGGACCCGGACGGGGTCACATCAGGTCGTGACCGACATCGCCGGGCCGACGGCCGGTGAGACGCGCACGGTGGTGGTGTACCTGCCGGGCGAATACGACGAGGAAGTGCGCCGCTATCCCGTGATCTACCTGCAGGATGGCCAGAACCTGTTCGAGGACGGCCCGTCGTACGCCGGCTCGTGGGGCTTGTCCGAGGAGCTGGTGCAGGCGTCACGGCTGGGTGCCAATGCCATCATCGTCGGCGTCTACCATGCGTCGCAGCACCGGATCTCGGAATACAGCCCGTTCGTGGATGAGCGGGTGGGTGGCGGTGATGCGGCGGCATACGTGGAGTGGCTCTGCGACGTGTTGCGACCGGCCATCAACGATCGGTATCGCACCCTGCCGGCACGTGCGCACACCGGCATCGGGGGTTCATCGATGGGTGGACTGCTCTCGCTGTATGCACTGTTCGAGCGCAGCGACGTGTTCGGCTTCGCGGCGGTGATGAGTCCATCGCTGTGGTTTGCGCACGGCGCCATCTTCGACTGGATCCGGTCGCGGCCGTTCGTGGACGCGCGCATCTATCTCGACACCGGCGCCCGTGAGGGCGAGAAGACGCTGGCCAATGCGCAGCACCTGCGCGACCTGTTGATCGACAAGGGGTACGTGCCCGGCGAGCGGCTGCGCTGGGTGGAGGATTCCATCGGGGTGCATCACGAGAGCGCCTGGGGTCGGCGCTTTCGCAAGGCGCTGCCCGCACTGCTGGCAGTGGCCACGCCTGACCGGAGGAAGAACTGATGCATCATGAGTACAAGGCCTGGCGCAGCCCGGCGCTGGACGGGAAGGAAATGGGACTTCACGTCTGGGGACATGCCGGAGCCAAGCTGCTGGTGTTCCCCACGTCGCTCGGCAGTCACCGGGAGTGGACCGACCGGCGCATGCAGCACGTGCTGCAGGACCAGATCGACCGCGGCTGGCTGCAGATCTTCTCGGTGGACCACGTGCACCATGAGAGCTGGTACGACAAGACGCGGCACCCCGGTTCCCGCGCCTATCGCCACCTGCAGTACCATCACTACATCCGTGACGAAGTGCTGCCGTTCATGCACTGGAAGAACCGCACGCCGTTCGTGATCGCGGCCGGTGCCAGCTTCGGTGCCTACCACGCGATGTCGTTCGGCCTGCGCTTCCCGCACCTCGTCAACCGCATCATCGGCCTCAGTGGCCTGTACGACATCAGCCGCCAGGCCTCAGGGCACATGGACTCCAACGTCTATGCCGCCAACCCGATGGCGTTCATGGCGCACGAGAGTGACCACCAGCGGCTGGAGGCCATGCGTCGCATCGACATCATCATGGCGATCGGCCGGGGCGACCCGAGCTACCAGAACAACGAGGAGTTTTCGGCCATGCTGTGGTCGAAGGGTGTGGGGAATGCGTTGCGGGTGTGGGACGGCTGGGCGCACGACTGGCCGTACTGGGAGCAGATGATCCGGATGTACGTCGGCGGACACGACTAACCGTACCACAGGAGCGGGCATGACGAAGGTGAAGAATGTCGGGCTGGTGGTGGGCCGCGAATGGTCCTTTCCCCCGGCCTTCATCGAGGCGGTGAACACGCGCGACTCGGGCGTGGTGGCGTCTTTCGCGAAGTTCGGCGGCGAACGCATGGACACGCCGGTGCCGTACGACGTGCTGGTGGATCGCATCTCGCACGAGGTGCCGATGTATCGCACGGTGCTCAAGCACGCCGTGCTGCAGGGCACGACGGTGATCAACAACCCCTTCATGTGGTCGGCCGACGACAAGTTCTTCGGCGCCTCGCTGATCACGAAGCTCGGTGTGGTGAGCCCGAAGACGGTGGTGCTGCCCAACAAGGAGTACATCCCGGGCATCATTCCCGGCGAGTCGCTGCGCAACCTGAAGTACCCGCTGGACTGGGACGACATCGTCGGCCACGTCGGCCTGCCGTGCATCCTGAAGGACGCGCATGGCGGCGGCTGGAAGGAGGTGTACGTCTGCGACACCAAGGAGGAGCTGATCCATCACTACGATCACTCCGGCCTGCTGACGATGATCGTGCAGGAATTCATCAAGTGGGACGAGTTCGTGCGCTGCATCTGCCTCGGCCAGGAAGAGATCCTGCCCATCAAGTACGATCCGAAGGAACGGAAATACCGCACCGACAAGGATTTCCTGGGACCGGTGATGGGGCCGCGCGTAATCAAGGACGCACGCACGATCGTGAAGGCGTTCGGTTACGACATGAACTCGATCGAGTTCGCGATCAAGGACGGCGTGCCGTACGCGATCGACTTCATGAATCCGGCGCCGGACTTCGACATCAATTCGCTGACGCCGGAATACTTCAACTGGGCGGTGGAGCACATGGCCGACCTGGTGATCCGGCTGGCCAAGGATCCACGCCAGACCACCAAGGCGTTGGGCTGGGATGCGATGTTCACCGCGTCACGCGGTCGCTGATGTCGGCCTCGGCAGCCATCACGGCGTGGCACGCGATCCTCGAGGACGAGGCGATCGCGCAGGACACGTCGGCGCTGATGACCTCGCAGCTGTCGGGGCGCGGTCTGGTGTTCGGCGGCCGTCCGCTCTGCACGGTACTGCGACCGCGCCTGGTGACGCGTGCGCAGTACGATCGCGTGCAGGACCTGACGCGGCGCCTGATGCCGGCCTTCGATGCCATTCTCGCCGCGGCGCTGGCCGACGCCAGCGTGCGGGCGCAGTTCCGCCTCGCCGAGTGGGAGGAGGGGCTGGTGAGCGTCGATCCGGGCTTCCGCGCCGGCAGCCCGACGTCGCGGCTGGACTACTTCGTGGATGACGAGAGCGGCCAGATCTCGCTCACCGAATACAACGCCGAGACGCCGGCCGGGGCAGGGTACAACGATGCCTTGGCCGACATGTTCAGCGACCTGCCGGTGACGCGGCGCTTTACACGGGACTGGGAAGTGCTGCCGCTGCCCACGCGGCACGGCGTGATCCGGGTGGTGCTGGATGCGTGGGCGTCCTGGCGCGGCGTGCGCGAGGTGCCGCAGATCGGCATCATCGACTGGAAGGAAGTGCCGACCGCCAGTGAATTCGAGATCTTCCGCGAACATTTCCGCCAGCTCGGCATTCCCTGCTCGATCGTCGATCCGCGCGACGCGGAGTACGACGGCACCACGCTGCGATTCGCCGGGGTGCCGGTGACGCTGCTCTACACGCGCGTGCTGCTGCACGAGCTGGCCGAGCGTGGCGGCGCCGATCACCCGGTATTCCGTGCCGTGCGCGACGGCAACGTGTGCATGGTGAACCCGCCACGCTGCAAGATCCTGCACAAGAAGGCGTCACTGGCAGCGCTGACGGACGAGCGCAACGCGCACCTGCTCACCCCCGGGCAACACGCCGCGGTGGGCGAGTGCATCCCGTGGACGCGGGTCGTCGAGGAGCGGATGACGCTCTTCCACGGCGTGCATGTGGACCTGCTGTCGTACGCGGCCGACCATCGTGAGCGCTTCGTGCTGAAGCCGAACGACGACTACGGCGGCGCCGGCATCGTGCTCGGCTGGACGGTGGATGGGGACACGTGGAGTGCCGCCCTCCGCACGGCGGTGGAGCAGCCATACGTCATCCAGGAGCGGGTGTCGATTCCATCGCAGGGATTTCCGTCGCTGGTGGACGGGCGGTCGCAGGTCATCGACCGGATGTACGACACGGCGCCGTTCCTGTGCGACGGTGCCTACGCCGAGGGGTGGCTTTGCCGGCTGTCCACCGCGGCGCTGCTGAACGTGTCGGCGGGGGGTGGGTCCACGGTACCTACCTTCCTCGTGCAGCCCCGGTAGCAGTATTCTGCGGAGGCGCCGCCGGCGCGCCGCACCACCATCCGGTCCACCCCAGCCAGCACCGTCCTCATGAAGGCACCGTCACTGACCCTCGGCGTCGAGGAAGAGTACCAGATCATCGATCCGGTCTCGCGCGACCTGGTGTCGTACGTCACGCAGATGCTGGCTGAGGATCATCGCGTCCTGACGCAGGTGAAGCCAGAGCTGCACCAGTCGATCATCGAGGTGGGTACCACCGTCTGCCAGACGCCGGCCGAGGTGCGCAAGGAGCTCATCATGCTGCGCAAGGGCGTGATGGAGCTGGCGGCCAGGAAGGGCTACCGCATCGCCGCCGCCGGTACCCACCCGTTCGCGAACTGGCAGACGCAGGAGATCACGCCATACGACCACTACCTGGGTACCCGCAACGACATGGGTGACCTGGCGCAGCGGCTGCTGATCTTCGGCACACACGTGCACATCGGCATCGAGGACAAGGACTTCCTCGTCGATGCCTGCAATGTGGCGCGCTATTTCCTGCCGCACATCCTCGGCCTCACCAGCAGCTCACCGTTCTGGTACGGCCGCGAGACGGGCCTTCGCTCGTATCGCAGCGTGGTGTTCCGCGCCTTCCCGCGTTCCGGCGTGCCGCCGCTGCTGAACTCGTATTACGACTACACGTCGTACATCGACACGCTGATGGAGACGGGCTCGATCCCGGGTCCACA
>JANMON010000208.1:0-35037 GCA_031369265.1 Gemmatimonadaceae bacterium
CGGTGGGTGGCGTGGTCGGCGGCACCGTGGGTGGCGTGGTCGGCGGCACCGTGGGCGGGGTGGTCGGCGGCACCGTGGGCGGGGTGGTCGGCGGCACCGTCGGCGGCGTGGTCGGCGGCGTGGTCGGCGGTTCGGTGGGCGGCACCGTCGGCGGGACTGTGGGTTGGCCGGTCGGTGTGATCACCGGGGCACGCACCACGATTCGCACGGTATCGCGCAGTGAATCGGCCGCGACGCGCGGCGTCGCGGCCTCGATCAGTGCGGTACCGCTGGCGAGGGCGGTGATGACACCGGTGGCCGACACCTGCACCAGCGTCGGGTGCAGCGAGCGCCAGACCACCGGCGAACCCGTCAGGACATCATTGCGCTGGTCGCGCACACTGACCAGCAGCGCGCGCGTGTCCGCGGGCATCAGGCTGTCGAGCGCCGGGGTGGCGTCGATCACCGTCGCCACGCGCGGACGGACGGTCACGGGCACGGAGGTCCGCGCCTGCTGTCCGAACGCGGTGGCGACCAAGGTGGCTGCCCCGGCACTCAGCGCCACCACCTTGCCGTCGCCATCCACCGATGCGACGGCGGGATCACTCGACGTCCACTGCACACTCGGCCGTTCCGTGCTGCATCGGCTCGAGACGCTGGCAGTGACCTGCCCCTGCACGCCGACGTCCAGCGTCAGGCTGGCCGGCGTCGGCGTCAGCACCCGGATCGGTTCGACGATGCCGTCACACGACTCGCCACCGCCCTCGCCACCGCAGCCGGCAAGCGCCGCAAGCACAGAAAAGGACAGCAGGATCCGCTGCGCCCTGGGCGCGGCGTTCGTGATGCGGCCGATGAACGACGGTTCGCGCTGCAGAGGGTCGGTCGGCGCCATGGCTGCAGCGCAGCGGACGGCAAGATTCGTGGTCATACAAAACCGGCGCGGGTGTCTATGGATCACGGAGGGGATTGCGCCCGAAGCGACAATCCACCGCCTGAACGTGATGCTCACACACCTGCATGCGCATTTCGTGCCGCGCACGTTGCGGCAGAGTTCACCACGCCCGCGTTGTCAGCGCGACGGCATCGCACGCACCTTCATGCGTTCGAGCCGCGACACTCGATGCAGCGCGATTCACTCAACACCCTTATGCCTCAGGTGTCATCTGCAGATCGGCACCAGGCCATACACCACTCGCACCGCTACGGCAGGATGCTGAGGGTGACGAGATCGTTGGCGTTCGTCGGTCCGATCACGCGTACCCGCACCAGCGTCGCTGACGCAAGGTTGAGATAGTTGATCGTGGCCGTTGCACCGGCACCGGTAGCCACCGCGCGCTGCAGCAGCGCGCCGCTGGTGGCATTCCGCAACTCGAGCGTCACCGCGAAGCCCGGCGCCACGCCGGTCACGCGCACCGTCTGGTTCACCGAGAGTGCAGGCAGCAGTCGCACGTCGCGCGCGGCGCACGCCTGCGTGATCGCAGTGCGGAAGCTGACGCCGAAAGTGGCATCGGTTGGCACGCACAGCAGCCGCGAGTCGGGGTCGAGCTGGGTGGTGATGGTGTAGTTGTTCGTGATTTCGGTTGGCGCGGTGGCCAGCAATCCGAACGTGCCGGCTCGGATCACGACCAGTGACGTGACGGCGGTGTCTCCAGCCGGCAGCCCGTGCAGGCCGGCGCCGATGTTGAGCGGCACCAGCGCCATTTGCAGCGTCGGCACCAGTCGCACCGAGTAATAAGCCTGCTCGGCCGCGGTGACGGAGTACTGATTGACGGCGCGATACCCGTACAGGTTGGCACAGCTCGACGTGTCGATCCGGCCACTGACCGTGGTGCCGATCTGAATGGGACGGACGAGGTTGCAGGCCGGGATGATCAGCACCCGCACGGTGTCACGCAGCGAGTCGGTGCCGGCGCGGGCGATCGCCGCCTCGATGCTGGCGGTGCCGGCGGCCACGGCCGTGACCTGGCCGGCCCCGGACACCGACGCCAGGTTCGGCGTCAACGAGCGATACGCCACCGCTGCGCCGGTGAAGAGGGCGCCGGTCTGGTCGCGCACGGTGACGGTCAGGTTGCGCGTGCCGAGGGGTGAGAGCGTGTCGAGCTTCGGGCGCACTTCGAGCGTGGTGGCGGTCCGCGCACGCACGGTGACGGGAATGCTGCTGCGTGCCCGGTCGGCGAATGCGGCGGCCGTGAGCGTCGTCGAGCCGCCAGCGACGCCGGTGACCTTGCCGCTGGCATCGACGGTGGCTACGGCGGGATCGCTGATCGACCACTGCACGCTGCGATCGTCATTCGTGCAGCCGCCCGAGATGCTGGCCGTGACCTGCGCGGTGGTGCCGGCATCGATCGTGACCGAGGACGGCACCAGCGAGACCACGCGAATCGGCTCGATGATGCCGCCACACCCTTCGTCGCTGCCGCCCGAGCAGCCCGCGATCACCGCGCCGAGCGCACAGGCAAGGGTGAAGGCGCCACGGCGGACGAATGTTCTGGCACGCGGTATCTGCAGAGCGGGGGTAGTCATCGCGGGTATCCGAGGCTGATCCCGACCTTGGCGGTGTAGGTCGTGAAGGGACGGAATTCCAGGTCACCGATGGCGCCAAACTGCTGCCGCACGAGCTGCGCGCCGGCGTCGAGGTTGACCGACCGGCTGAGTTTCACGGCCACACCGCCGCCGGCGCCGAACGCGCTGCCCATACTGCTGCCGCCTTCTGCGAACTGGAAGATGCCGGTCATGCGCTGCACTGCCAGTCGTGCCGAGAGGTACGGGAAGACACTGCTGGATCCGGTGGCGGGAACCCAGCGTGGTTCCACGAAGACACCGGCGATCTGGAGCCGGTCTTTCACCTTGGTGTGCACGGTGTACTGCCCGCCGATGCCAAGCGACACGGCGCCGAAGCCTTCGGTGGCGTAAATACGGTTGAACCGCTGCTGCAACTCGACGCCAGCGCCGGACACCGTCGTGTTGCCGGCACGAATGGTGGTGAAAAACGCCGACAGCTGCGCCGCGTATGCTTGTGCGTTCTGCGCCTCGGCGGACGAGACCGCGATGGCCAGCAGTGCGACTGCTCGCATGGCGGTGACAGAGCGGGACTGCGACCGGCGGGCGTGGCGGGCGTTCACTGACATGTCGTCGTCACGGGGGAACGGATGAGGAACACTGGGCGTCGCCGCCAGGAAGATCACGGGCGTAGCAGCGGCCCGATCGTGATTGCAGACGGGGTTGCCTGACCGTTACGCTTCTCGACGTCCATCGTGATCGCCGCGATGCGTGTGACGGGACGACCACCGCCATCATACTTGCTGAGGCGCAGGTCGAACGCGATGCGGATGTTGTAGGTGGTCGTACGAGTGGTGCTGGGACCGTCGATCAGCCGGATCTGATGATCCGCCCCATCGCCGAGAAACTGCTGCAGCTCGAAGTTGCGGATGGTTCCGCTGCGCATGTCGCGAACGAATCGGTCCACGACACCACGTACGTCACTCGCGTCCGGCATTTCGCGCGCGGGCGTGAGCGTGGGTACGCTGAGCTGCGGTGCGGCCGTGGGAACCGGTGTGCTGGTGACCACACGCGGCGGTTCAGCGGCAGGCGCCGGCGCGACGGTCACGACCTGTGAGGCAGCGGGCGCACGCACGGTGAGTCGAACGGTGTTCCGGCCGGCGGCACCGCCATCGATGATGATGCTGGCGGTACCCGGCGCACGTGCGATGACGACACCGTTGGCCGCGCCAACACTGACGACGCTGGCATCGGTGCTGGTGAATTCGAGACGTGCCGGCACCGTGCGTCGGGTGCGGCGATCGGTGACGCTCCAGCGCAGCTGGAGGCGTTCACCGGGGCGCAACGTGTTGGAAACCAGTGGCAGCATGCGCAGCACGCCATTCGTCGGTACGACGGTGCGCACCGCAGGGCTGGCGACAGCCGGCCGCGCTTCGGCGGCGCGCGTGACCACGGGAACCCTTGGCACGACCGCTGGCGGCGCGCTCCGGACGGGTGGAGTGACACGCGGCGTCGGCGTCGGCGCCGCCACCGTGCGACTGACCGCCGTGTCGCCGGACGAATAGGCGCGGCTGGAGTCCGTGATGGTGGGATCGGCCGGACGGGCCGTGGCCACGGCGTCCACATCGCGTGCGACGGGCACGTCACTCGGATCGGTGGCCATGCGCGGTCCTGCGACCGCGACCGACTGGTCCCGATCGTCCACCTGCTTTTCCGGCATCGTGTACAGCACCGAGCCCACCAGCACCGTGCCCAGTACCGCAGCGCCCGCCACTTTCGGCAGCGACACACGCTTGCGTACCACATCGGCACTGAGGGCCGGATTGCCAGGCAGGATCAGGGGCGTGCGTTGCGATTCGGCCCACAGTCCCAGATCGGCGCCGCACTCCGCACAGGTGCGGAGGTCAGCGCCGATCTCCGCATTGCAGTCGGGGCAGTGCACGGCACTCGAAGCGGTCATGCGAGACAGGGGCTGTCAAAGAGAGATGTGGCGTCGTCCGGCTTTCGAAGGACAGGCCGAGGAAAGCAGGTGTCAGACACCCACCCGCGCGGATCGTGCCGCCGGACAACAGTATTGCAGAATGCGAACCCAGCAGTGACAATATGCGGCTTCCCGGCCGTGCGACAGGCGGATGGGCCACCGACCTCGGGTATGCAATTAGCGCTCCCGCGTCGGAGGCAGCGGTCGGCATGGGTGCATGGCCCATCCTCAGCCTCGGACGTCAGGCCGGAGCCTGCGGTGTCGACGACGAGAATGCGCATGCACCCTACGGCATAGGGGCACAGCGCTGATGCATGGATATGGCACGCAGCGCATGCAGGAATCCCGGTCCTGACGCACACATGCAACAGCGTGCTGCAGCGCGACCGCACACCGATCGTGCGCTCGTGTCGGCGGCACCGCGCGATGCCGCACGCATCGCGTCCGTGTGGCGATGTATCACCGCCTGCATGGTCTGCAGGCGCAATGGGAGCGGGCGCAGCGCTGACGCGATCACTGCACGGGCGCGGTGCACGTGTGATGGATGGCGTGGCACGCATTGCGTGACCGTGTTTAGACTTGCTGAAGCGCACGGTTTCCTGTTGCGCCGCGGCGTGTTTCGCAGTGCACACATGGACAGCGTCCGGAGCGTACGCGTCAATGGACAACCGAACGCTCGAACTCCTGGCTGGCCTCGCGCACGAGTTGCGGACGCCACTGGGTGCCATCGCTGGATATGCCGAGTTGCTGCGCCTCGGTGCGCACGGGCCGATCCCCGAGGCGCAACTGGAGATCTTAGCGCGCATCGTGCGCAACCAGCAGCTGGCAGTGGAGATCCTGGATGCCGTGGTGGCGTACGGCGCCGCCAGCAGTGGCGCCGTGTTGCTGCACCCGGCCGACCTTCCTGTGGCCGTATTGCTGCAGGATGCCATCGACGCCTGTGCCTTGCTGGCTGCGCAGCGCGGCCTTCGTCTGCATCCCCCCGCCACGACGGGTGCATCGGGGGGCGATGTGCTGCGCGTGCGCGTGGATGCGGCGGCGGCACACGTCGTGCTTACTGCGATGCTGCGAGATGCGATCCGCTTCGCCCTCGGTGGTGCGGTGCTCGACGTGTCGGTGACGTCCACCGACGATGGCGTGCAGATCGCGGTGGCGATGCCGGTGGCGTTTGCCGCGCAGGCGCCAGCGTCGGATGACGGTGAGTCGCTCTTCACGCCGTTCGCGCGGGGGGCGGCGCAGCGTCATGTGTCAGGTGAGGTGGATGCGCTGGCGCTGCCACAGGCCCGTGCGCTGGCGCGCCGATCGGGTGGTGACGTGGTGGCGGTGCTCGAGCCGACGCGTCGCGAGTTGCGACTGACGCTTCCGCGTGCGGTGGCGACGACAGAGGCGGCGGGTTAGCCGGTGGTCGCCACCATCCGTGCGCAGGTGGAGTACGACAGGGTGTCGCGTCCGTCCGGGCGCGCGTGCAGAGTTTCCCCATCGCCGTCAGCCACGCTCCGTGTTCAGCAAGGGTGAAGTGCGCGCAGGCTTCGGTGCCAACCCGACGGGGTCGGCACCGCTCGTGCTCGTCGCCGAGGACAACGAGGACAACCGGCTGATCGCGACCACGATGCTGCGGCACTCGGGATACCGCGTCATCGAAGCGACAACGGGCGTCGAGGCGCTGTATCTGGCGCGGACCGAGCGGCCGGCGCTGATCCTGATGGATGTCGGGATGCCGGAGATGGATGGCTGGGAGGCCAGCCGCACGTTGAAGGCCGATCCGGATACGCGCAGCATCGTTATCCTGGCGTTCACGGCGCATGCACTCCCGGCCGATCGCGAGCATGCACAGCTCGTGGGGTGTGACGGCTATCTGGCCAAGCCCGTGGAGCCGCTGCGGCTGGTCAGGGAAGTTGGGCGGGCGTTGGGGGGGTGAGCGCGCCGACGGGCGGTGCGCTACGACGTCGAGGATGAGGCGCTGGAGGAGATCCTTGCCACTTGCGAAGCCTCACCACCCCACAGGCGCGGGCGAAGGGACTGACGCAACGTCGGCGCGGCGAGCCGCTGCGCCGCAGTGGTCAGTGTGGCGCGGGCGTGATGTCGGCGAGGAGGCGCTTCAGCACGTCGAAGTCGATCGGTTTGGTGACGTGATGCTGGAAGCCGTGCGCCAGTGCTTCGCGTCGATCTTCGTCGCGCCCCCAGCCGGTGAGCGCGACCAGCACGATGTCGGCACCGCCGTCCTGCTCCCGGATGCGGGCGGCCGCCTCGTATCCGGTGAGCTTTGGCAGGGAGATGTCCATCAGGATCAGCTGTGGGTTGAATGCAGCCGCTTCGTCCACGGCCTGCTGTCCGTCGAAGGCGGTGCGGGCGTCGTGGCCCAGCATGCGCACCACGGCGGCGAGGCTGTCGCAGGCGTCCACACTGTCATCGACCACCAGCACGCGTGCGCCGCCTGAGGCAGCGCGGGTTTCCGGGAGCGGGGAGGACATCGGAGCCGGACTGGAGGGGGCCGACGCGCGGTGGCGGGCCTGGGGCTGTGGCGAGGTGAGCGTGTGAGATATCGACCGCCGACGGAGCCCGCAAGCTCCGCCGGGGTCGGTGCGCGTGTCAGCGGGCGGTGGTGGCGGCGTCACCGCCGATTTCCTGCTGCAGCTGCCGGGCGCGCGCGAGATGCTTGGCGACGGTTGCCGAGAGGGCGCTGACGTGCGCGCGGATTTCCGGATTGACGAGCCGCGTCTCGTTGAGGCGCAACAGGTCCACCACCGTCTGATGGCCGGCGAGTTCGGACGCGATGTACTGGCGCCCGAAGTCGGCGCCGGTGGCAACCTGCAGCCGGCTGAATGTCTGCTGCTGGTTCTGTTCGAGCTGGATGATGGCCGCGTTCGATGCGCCGGCCACAGCGGCGGGTACGTCGCCGGGGCCGCGGGTTGTGCTGCTGGTGTCGAGTGCGATGCCGACCGTCTTTGCCAGCTGCCGGATGCGCGTCAGGTCGGTCTCGTGCTCCTTCAGCATCTGCCGTCCGTACTCCTGCACTGCGGCCTGCGTTGCCTTGGTGCTGGCGAGGCGGCCGCCGGCCGCTTCGGCCCTGTCGATGGCGACGATCAGTTGCACGACGGTGCTGTCGTCGAGCGTGGCGTTGGCCATCGTGGTGGTGCCGGCGGACGGTGGTGCCGTGGACCGTGCAGCGGCGCTGTCGGCGGCGGTGGTGGCGAGGGCCACAGAATCACCGCCGCGCGCACCACGCTCAGTGCCGCCGCAGGCACCCAGCGCAGCCAGCAGCAACGTGGCTGCGGCGCGAGTCAGGGGCTGTGGTGGCGTGGGGATTGACATCATCATGTGCCTCATGGCTGAATATCGGATGGAGAGGGTACCCGTCCCATCGTGCCGACCTGTGGAACGCCGTCGGTATGGTCCATGCAAAAGCTCTGCCGCATGAAGCACACGCTGCGTTCGTCGGACGGATCGTCATCAGCTGCCATCGTGGCGACGGATGGTGCGGAGTGGGCCAGCCTGGCCTCGTTGCGCTACGTCAGTGACGCAGGGCCTGGCCTCACTCGGCAACGGCGTGGCACGGGTTTCAGCTATCGCGATGCGGCGGGGAAGGTGATCCGCGACTCGGCGATCCTGGAACGGGTGCGGCAACTGGCGATCCCGCCGGCATGGACGGCGGTGTGGATCGCGCCGTCGGCAGCGGGCCACATCCAGGCGACCGGGCGCGACGCGCGCGGTCGGAAACAGTATCGCTATCACGCGCGATGGCATGCTGTCCGCGACGAGAACAAGTACGGTCGCATGCTGGACTTCGGCGCTGCATTGCCGAAGATCCGTGCGCGCGTGCAGGCCGACCTGCAGGCGGCACCGCACTCGCGTGAGCGTGTGCTGGCGATCGTGGCGCGCCTGCTGGAGACCACCTATATCCGCGTGGGCAACGAGGAATACGCGAAGACGAACGGTTCGTTCGGCCTCACCACGTTGCGCCAGAAGCACGTCCGGGTAACGGGCGACACGCTGCGATTCGCGTTCACGGGGAAAAGTGGCAAGGCGCACACGATCAGCGTCTCGGATCGCCGCCTCTCACGGCTGGTGCGCAGTTGCCGCGAGTTGCCTGGGCAGCTGCTCTTCCAATTTCGCCATGATGACGGCTCGCTTCGCCCCGTGGACTCGGCCGACGTGAACGGCTACCTGCGCGAGATCAGCGGGGCAGACTTCACCGCCAAGGATTTCCGCACCTGGGCCGGCACGCTGCTGGCGGCCGCGCTGCTGGATCCATCCTCCACACCGAGCGGGGAAGCGTCGGCTGGTCAGGACTCGTCGCCGCTCTCACTGACGGCCGCCCTGAAACATGTCTCCAAACAGCTCGGCAACACGCCGGCCGTCTGTCGGAAGGGGTACGTACATCCGATGGTGCTCGAGGCCTACGCCGCCGACGCGGCGCGCGAACGCTGGATGACCTGTTTCGGGAAGGCGCGCAGTCGCGCCGGATTGACGCGCGAGGAGTCGGCGCTGCTGGCGTTCCTCGGCGATCCGTGACGTCTGTCGCGGCGTCAGCGGATCGGACCGAACGCCTCGGCGACCCACATGGTCAGGGGCAACAGGAACGACGGGCGCCAGTGCAGGAGGAGCAATCCGCTGGTCAGCGCCAACACGGTGGCAGGGACGAACGAGAGCCCGTGAGGCCGCAGCGCGGCTGGGTCGGTGGACGGAGAAGGTGACATGGTGCCACCATGTAGCTGAAATGTCATCCGGCGCGCCACTGGCCGAAAGTCGAGTGTCGGAGTGCGCCCGATGGCACATTTCCTGCGCGTAGTCGGAACTGATCGCGCGCGGCGCGGATCGATGGACCTTATCACGCAGCGATCTCGGCTGCGCGCTGAAGGCGGATGCGGCTGGTGCGCATTCGCCTTTTCTGTGTGCCGGCCGCGGCACGCGCCAGACTCAACCGGGGAGAGCTGCGATCGTGATGCGAACCTCGAGCCGTGATGCCGTGTTGGTGACGGAAACGGAACCGCCGGCGCGCTCCACCTCCCATGCCATCATGCGCCTGATCTCACGGGCGAGCGGTGGTGTCGGTGTCGAGCGCTCCGTCTCGGTGGCGAGTGCCAGCACGAAGCTTGGCCGTGCCTGTCCGGATGGGGTGCCGGTGATGCTGAGTTCCGTGAGCCCGGGACGTGTCGTGGCGGCGAACAGCGCCGCCGAGAGTGCGACCCAGACCAGCGGCTCGTACTGCGCCGCGCTGAGTGTGTGTGCCGCCACCTGCCCGTGCACGCGGGTGGTCCCCGGTACCATGTCGGCCACGAAGGGACGGCACAATGTCCACCAGTGGGCGGCGTCGGTGAACGTGGTGGGCGACAGTGCGCCGGGCGCCAGGTTGCCGCGCAGGATGCGGCAGATGGCGGTGGTGTCGCGCAGGGAGTCGGCGATCATGCGCAGCGTGCCGGCGATCGGGACATGCTGCGTCGGCGCCGGGCCGACGGCGATCGCATCGGCCACCAGTGCGACCGGGCTGGTCATGTTTCCGAGTTCGTGCGTCAGCGTCGCGAGCGCCCGTTGCAGGACGAGCAACCGCGCCGGCGCGAAGGCGGGAGTCACCGCCGTTGCGTCGCGATCGCCGTCGCGCGATGGTGGACTGAAGGTTGCCATGTTTCTATGTCCGAGGGTTCAGGCCGGAGTGCGCCGCGACGCACGCCGTACCATTCACGTATGAGGCCATGCAAAACCGCATCAGAGTGATGCTAGTGGACGACCACCAGATCATGCTCGAAGGACTCGCCGTACTGCTCGGCAGCAGCGGTGACATCGAGGTCGTGGCGCAGGCCAACGATGGTGCCACCGCGCTGCAGCTCTTCGACGAGGTGCATCCCGACGTCAGCATCGTGGATCTCCGCATGCGCCCGATGAACGGTGTCGAGCTCACCGAGGCCATTCGTCGTCGGGTGCCCGATGCCCGGGTGATCCTGCTCACCACCTACGACACCGACGAAGAGATCTTCCAGGGGTTCCGTGCGGGTATCGCGACCTACCTGCTGAAGGACATCGACAGTAGCCGATTGCTGGCGGCGATCCGCAGCGTGCACGCTGGCGAGCGGTTCATCAATCCCGGCATTGCCGTGAAGCTTGCCGAGCATGTGGCCTCCGATGCGCTCACGCCGCGGCAGGAAGAGGTGCTGCACCTGCTGGCGGAAGGGAAGTCGAACCTCGAGATCGCCGAGGCGATCTTCATCAGCGAAGGCACGGTGAAGGCGCACGTGCGCGCGATACTGCGAAAGCTGGGTGCACGCGACCGTACCCAGGCGATCATGGTGGCAATGAAGCGCGGGCTGGTGCACTCGGACTGACCGTGCTGGCAGTCAGTGGTCCAGCTCGAGGACGAACTCGCCGTCTGCGGCACGAAGGATCGCGGCCATGAGACGGTCTGGTGCCACGCCCTTGGCGATGAAGCCATGGGCGCCTGCCTCACGCGTCGCCGTCACGGCTCCAGGCGAAGGGTTACCGGTCAGCACCAGAACGCGCGTCGGCGAGCCGCTGTCGCGCAAGGCGCGGATCACGTCCAGCGGGCGCTCGGTGCCAGGCAGGTTGAGATCCAGCAACAGCACGGCCGGGGACAGCGCTGCGATGCGGGCGATGGAGTCGTCCAGCGAGTGCATCGGCGGTAGCATGGAGAAGCGGTCATCCATCCCGAGTCGCAGTGCGACTGCGGCGGTCAGCGCGGCATTGTCGTCGATGCAGAGGACGGTCAGCGGCGTACGCGGTGTCGCGCGATCACTGCTGCGCGGGGCGGCAGTCTTGCGCTGCGTGCCCTTGGCGCGCGTGTCGGTCCGGCGCATCGGCGACGCCTGTAAAAGACCGTCGCCGTCCTTCGTGACGGGAAGGTGAATCGTGACGTCGGTCCCGAATCCGCTGATGGAGTGGCCGCTGATTTCACCCCCCGACCGGTGCAACAGCGTGCTGGCGAGTGCCATGCCCCAGTCGGCCGCCAGGCGATGTGCTTCGCGACCCGACGCCGGCACGCTGCGCGCGGCTGAATCGCGCAGCGACAGTGACACACCGCGTCTGGTGCGCGTGGCGGCCAGTGACACGCGGCACGACGCATCGGCATCCAGTGCCAGGTGCACGTTGACCATCAGGTGCAACATCACCTGTGCCAACACCGCCGGCTGCGCCAGCACGGCTGGCAGGGTGGACGGAATCTTCACGTCGAGCGAGCAGGTGCGGGGAAGGGTGCTTCGGATCAGGTCACCCACTTCATCCCACCATGCGTACAGGTCCATCGGTGCGGCCGCAGGTGTCGCATCACTCTCGGTGCAGCGGAGGAGGAGGCCGTTGGCCAAACGCTGCAGATTCTCCACCAGCTGCCGTGTATCCAAGCCCGCCACCGGCTGGCGACTCTCGTTGGCCAGTTGCAGCAGGTCGAGATGCAGCAGCATCGGCATCACCGAGTTGCGCATGTCGTGCCCCATCCCGCCAACCAGCAGGCCGAGCTGGCGCTGCCGGTCCGAGGTCACTGGTGTGCCGCTCGTCGCGGGGGTGAGCGTCATGGAGTGCCGAGCCATCGTGTCATCATTGAAATACGTGCGTCGCAAGGTGCGGGCCTAGCCGGCGGCGAAGGCACTCGAAGCCGGCACACCAGACCACTGATGCCTGCCAATCGGACCACACGCGCGTCCCGTCCGGTTCGCTCATTATGCTGCGACGTGATATTGTATGAGCGTCGTCCGAAACCCGCATTTCCACCAGCCGCACGTCTCTGCTGCGCACCGCGGCGCAGTCAGCACCAGGTCGCCATGCACGCAGAAGACATCACACCTCCGGAGCATCGCTGTCGCGTTCTCGTCATCGATGACAATGCCGACATTCGCGAAAGTGTCGCCACCGTCATCAGCTTGCTCGGTCATCAGGTGCTGACGGCCATCGATGGAGAAGAAGGCATGCAGTCGGGCCGCCAGTTCCAGCCGGATCTTGTGCTGATGGACGTGGGGCTGCCAGGCATGAGTGGGTACGACGTCGCGCAACTGATGCGCGCGGAGGCGTGGGGACGGCGTGCGGTGCTGGCCGCGATGACCGGCTGGGCGCAGGAGTCCGACCGGCAGCAGGCGGTAGCGGCGGGGTTCGACGTACACGTTCCCAAGCCCGTCGAGCTGCGTACGCTTCGTGAACTGATCGCTCGCGCAGTCGCGCTGCCGAGTGCGTAGTACGGCGCGCATCTCGTCGCGCCGATGAGGTGCAACCGAATGTGCTACGCCTGAGGGCATAGCCTTAAAGAGGCCCGCTGACGAATTGTCGGTCCTTGTGCAAAGGGTCCATCATGACCCAGCACCAAGAGTCCACCAATTCGACCTTTCAAAAGCGGGAGTGCTGGCCATGGAATCGTATCCGAACCGCACCACATTTGACGAGAACGACGTGCTCGACGGCGGCACCGACATGGAGCAAATGCCGGCCAGCCGCGACGATGCTACGCAGTCCGACGCACCCAGTGTGGACGCTGCCGTGTCCGGTGCCCGGCATCGCACCGCCGACGTGTTGCACAGCGTGAAGGACCGTGCCGGTCGCGTCGGCGATTCGGTCAAGAACAAGGTGTCGTCGGCGTCGAACTACGTGAAGACGGCGCATGCTGAGGACATGTGGGGTGACGTGAAGGAGCTGGCTCGCCGCAATCCTGGCGCCTCGATGCTCGCCGTCGCGGTGATCGGTTTCGCCATCGGTCGGTCCACGTCCCGCAGCAACTCGAGGTAACCGTGCCGGCGACGAGCGAGGCGGACTCGATCGGGCACAATGTCCGCGGGCTGCTGACGCAGGCCGAGCGATTGGCGCGGACCGAGGTGGAGCTGGCGATCGCCAAGGGCCGTGAGAGCATGGGCGACACGGCGCGGAATCTGGCCGTGGTGGTGGTGGCCGGCATCTTCGCACTCGGCGGCACCGCGTTCCTGCTGCAGGCCATCTACAGCGGCCTGCTGCTGCGGGTCGAGCCGTGGCTGGCAGCGTTGATCACGGCAGGCGTCGCGTTCGTGCTGGCGACGATCCTGCTCCGCATGGGCATGCACAAGGAGGTCCGCGTGGATGAACCGGTGCCGCCGGTGCGGGGACGACGCAATGGCGTCGTGACCGTCCGATGAGTTCGCAGACGGAACGGCTCGAAAGGGCGGCGGCAGAAGAACGGGAACGGCTGGGTGAATACCTCGATCAATTGCAGGATCGCTTCGAGAAGGCACTGGATCCTGGCATGATCTTCGACCGGCACCCGTTGCCTGTGCTGGCAGCGGCGTTGGTCGGCGGCGTGGTCCTTGGCGCTGTAACGCAGAGCGACGGGCCCCCACGCCGTTTTATCGACGATGATGACCGTCCGCGCCGTCGCAGCGGGATCGTGCACGACGGCTGGCAGCAGCTCCGTGGTGCAGTGGTCGGCATGATCGTGGCACGTGTCGCGGAGAAGGTGCATGAGATGACGACCGCTCGGCGGGACGATCGTGACGCCCGTCCACCGAAGCGCTCCACAGCTCGGGCTGGGGATCGGCCGAGAGAGGATAGTGACGTTTTCGGCTGATTAAGGCACTATCGGTCCGATCGGTGCTCTCACTGCCCCGACGTGTGCAGCATCTTGCTGCCGCGTGGGGGCATTGGCATTTCGGGGTCCGTGAAAGTGGCGTGCGGCTGGCGTGTCCATTCGTCGCTCAGGCATCTTACCACAGTCGCGATACCGTCGGGGCGAGCGCAACTGCGGCACAGCCCGTGCTATACCACATGGCGGAGTGCTGCTCAGGTCTCTCTCCCGAGCATGTACAGCACGCAGGACGGAGGAGTTTCGCATGACCCCACCATCGGCGCAGTTGCTCATCGGCACTCTCGTTCTCACCATTCTGGTGCTGAGCGTGTTCGCCGGAGTGACCGTCGTACGGCACGCCAGCTGTGCGCGAACCAAAGCGGCGCTGCTGTCGCGGCTCCTGCCCTCACTGCAGCCGCACATGTACTACCGCTGGGACCTCCAGAGCTCGCGGGTCATTCGTGACATATCACTGGTCGAGCGCCTCGGTTTCGGCTCGGCGGTGTGCGCGTCGTCGTGGCAGGACTGGGCAGAGCTGATCGTCCCGGAGGATCGGGGTGCGTTCGAGGACGCGATGGTGGCAGTGGAGGCGCGGAAGCTCGATCGTTACCTGCTCGAGTACGGCATCCGGATTCAGGGTGGCGACGTGCTGCGCGTGGTGGACCAAGGCATCGTCGAGCGCACGGAAGACGGGGGAGGCCGCATGATCGTCTCCGGGACGCTCGGCGTACTGGATGACCCGCGTGGTCGCGACGCCGTGGCTGAGGTGCCGCTGACGGCGACGGTCGCGACCTTGCCGCACGAGGCCGACCAGGCGCTGTTCGGCCGCGCGGGTGGCGTATTGTTCGCGTCAAGTGGGCTGTCGCCGTACATGCTCGACGATCTCGACGACTCGCACGTCGTGGGACCGCGGACCCTGCGGGCAGCGACGCCCGGCGACCTCCGCTGCCTCGAGGACCTGTGGCGTCAGGCGGAACGTCGGGGCATCGCGCGCCGTCGTGTGTGGCTGTCCACGGTGGAGCGACACACACGACTGATGGACCTGACGCTGATCAGCGTGAAGTCGGAGTTCGCGCGTTCCGAGATGCTCCTCGAGGTGCGCGACGTCACTGACGCGCACACGGAAGAAAGCGGCCGGGCTGGGGTGCAGCGTTTCGAACTGGTGTCGCGCTTTGCCAGGCGCTTCGCCCACGATGTGCGGAGCCCGCTGGGGACGATCCGCAACTTTGCCGAACTGATCCGACGCTCGGAGGAAGAGCCTGATGCGCGTGAGCGGTACGTGACGCAGATCGCGCGTGCGGTGGACGAAATCACTGCCGCTACCCGCGAACTGGGCCGCGTCGCGGAGGCGAACGAGAATACCGCCGCCGGCAGCAACCTGGCTGTCGTGCTCGAGGACGTAGTGGCCGAGTTCAGTGCGGAATATGGCGTCTACGGCAGCTCGATCACGATCCCGCAGGACGCTCGGCAGATCGCGATCCCCGACACCGCGATGCGGGTCGTGGCGCGCTCTTTGCTCCGGGAAGTGTATGAAGCCACGATGGGTGAGGGCGGCGTTCACGTGATGGCGACGCGGGTGGATGACGATGTGGTGATTCGCGTCGAGTCGGATGATGCGTTGCTTTCTCCGCACACGGGCACACCGTCGGCGGATGGCCGCGTACTGGCACCTCGGGAGAGTAACGCCCGCCGTATTCGTGTGGCGTCGGAAGTCCTGAGTGTCTTCGGCGCTTCGTTAGTGATGTCTCGGACGCCCACTGGTGGCACGCTGTTCGAAGTTCGCTGTCCGGCTGCGTCGCCTCTGGAAGACGTCAGCTGAGCTCGAAACACGCGAGCGTACAAGGTTGGAGTGAATGAGTCCGCACCGTTGCGGATGATGGCATAGATCATGGAGCTGTTGGGCCGTGCAATCGGCACGGTCCGTCGAAGCGGGGGAGTTCGAGGTCCCTCGATTGCGACGCCGGCGACACCACGCGTGTCGATGGCGTCGCTTTTTTTCTTTCGGGAGAGTCCGTCATGACGGCACCACGTATACCACGCAGCACCACTCGTCGAGGCGTGCAGCCGGCAGTGGTTGGCGCCACGCCGGATCAGGTGTCCGTGCTGCATGCCAGCCGCGCTTATCGCGAACTCGTTCACGCCCTGGCGGATAGCGTGGTGGAGTATCACGCAATGCGACACGGTGTGGAGATGGTCAGTCGGGTGAACTACTCGCTGCAGAAGCGCGTGCAACGGCAGCGCGCCCGTGCCTGATCTGTCGATGCAATTCCATCGGAGGGTGTCGGATGCCAGCTAAACGCGCGAAAAAAGCGGATGGCACACTACCGCGTCGTCCGATCGAGACTGTCGAGCGTCATGCGCCGCCCGACGTTCGTGATCAGGCCGATGGCGCGTCCGAGACTGACGAGACCACGCTGGCTGGGAGTGCCGAGCGCGTGGACACCGGCATGGGTGCGTTCGGAGAGGGCAAGTTTTCCGGCGGGGCACCCGGAACGCGTGGCTACGGTCAGGACACACGGCTGCCCGGCGGTCTGGGACAGGGTTCCGGCTATGCGCAGAGCAGCGGACAGGGTGGATACGGACAGTCAGCACCGGAGCAGGGCGGCAGCGCCGAAAGCGGCTCGGCGCAGCACAGCGACGAGCGGTACAGCGAGATCGATGAGACGGGGAAACAACGTGGCAGCCAGTATGGCTATGGCGGCCGCGGCACGGCACAGCCCGACCCGAAGCGCAAGCCGTCACGCCGGCGGCCTGACGATGCCCGCTGACGCGAGGAAAGAGTCCATGCGTACCACGGAAACGGCAGTGGATGGAGTGGCGCGGAACGCGCGCCGTCGGTCGGATGAACGTGCGCCGCTGCTGCTGTATGATGACCAGTGCAGCGTGTGCCGACGCTTCGTGTCGATGGTGATCGGCGCCGATCGTCGCGGCACCCTGCGCATCGCGCCATTGGATTGCGCCATTGGCGATGCGCTGCGTCGCGAGCGTCCGGAACTGGTGCCGAAGGACAGCGCGATCTGGGTGCGTCCTGACGGCACGTTGACCACCCATTCGGATGCGATCCTCGATGCGATCGAGTATCTGGGCGGCACCCTGACACCGCTGGCGAAATTGTTGCGCACGCTGGTGCCGCGTCCGCTGCGCGACCGGGCCTACACGGCGTTCGCCAACAACCGCACGCTGTTCGGGCAGTTCGGCATGAAGGAGCTGGATGCGCGCGCGCAGGGCCGGACGCTGCGTGACAGCGAGGGGAAGCCGATGCATGCCTCAGCGCGATGACGAGGCGCTGGCCACCTACCTGAACGATCACCTGGTGCGATCGGTGGCGGCCCTCGCCTGGTCATCATGATTCGCCCGCGATCGCACCACCGTACACTCGGCACCACTGGAGAGGGGCATGGCACGCGCAATCTGGAAGGGCACGCTCGGGTTCGGGTTGGTCAACATCGGTGTCGAGCTGCTCACGGCGAGCACGTCGGATACACTCGACCTCGACATGCTCGACCGGCGCGATCACGCCCGCATCGGCTACCAGAAGGTCAACAAGGACACCGGTGCGGTGGTGGAGCAGGCGGACATCGTGAAGGGGTTTGCAGTCGAGGGCGAATATGTGATTCTCGACGACGCCGACCTCAAGGCCGCGAACCCGCGCGCCACGCAGTCCATCGACATCGTCGGCTTCATACCCGAGGCCGACGTGCCGCGCATCTTCTACGACCGACCGTACTACGTGTCGCCGGTGAAAGGGGCGGAGCGCGCCTATGCACTCCTGCGTGACACGCTCGCCAGCTCGAGCCAGCTGGCGCTGGCGCAGATCGTCATTCACACGCGCCAGCACATGGCGGCCGTGTATGCCCACCAGCATGCGATGGTCGTTCAGCTGCTGCGCTACGGCTCCGACCTCAAGGCTCCCGACGATGCCGGCGTGCGTGACGTACCTTCGCTGCCGAAGACGTCGGCGAGCAAGGAGTTCGCGATGGCAAAGCAGCTGGTGAGTTCGATGGCGATGGAGTGGCAACCGGACGCCTTCACCGACTCGTATCGCGAGGACCTGATGGCGCTGATCCACGAGCGGGCGAAGAAGGGAAGCAAGGCGACGAAGGGCGCCGGTGCCCGCAGCGCGAAGCCGACGCGCGTACTCGATCTCGTGTCGGCGCTGAAACAGAGCCTTGGGTCCGGCACACGAGGCGCGAAGGGTGCTGCCTCGACGCCCACCGCCGTGAAGCGCGCAGGGGCCAAACGCGCGACGAAGGCCGGCCGCAGCTCGAAGGGGAAAGTGGCGTGAGGGCTGATGGCCGGAGCGGTGTTCGCTGATGGCCGTGCGCGAGCGCAGCGCTGCCCTGCTGGCGCCGGCACTGGCCACCCGCGTGGACGTGGTGCCGACCGGTCGCGAGTGGCTGCATGAACCGAAGATCGATGGCTATCGCATCCAGTGCCATGTGCTCGGGCGCTCGGCGACACTGCTCTCGCGCAATGGGCTCGACTACACGCACAAGTTCCCCGGCGTTGCGGCCGCGGCCGTGGCTTTGCTGGGCGGTCGCCGCGCCGTGCTGGATGGCGAAGTGGTGGTGCCGGCAGCGAAGGGCCAGTCACCGTTCCAGTCGCTGCAGGCGGCGCTGCGGGCGGGTGTGGTGCACACTGCCATCTTCTGGGCCTTCGACCTGCTGGTGGACGGTCGGACCAGCCTGCAGGCGATGCCGCTGGACGAACGGCGCGCGCGACTGCAGACGCTCATTGGGAAGACATCACGAACGTCTGTCGTTCGGATGACGCCGACCCTCAAGGGCGCGCCGGCATCGCTGCTCGCCGCAGCCTGTGCACGTGGCGAGGAAGGTATCATCAGCAAGCGCCGTGCTGCGGCCTACCACGCGGGACGCACGCGCGACTGGCTCAAGATCAAGTGCGGGGAGCGCGATGAACTGGTGATCATCGGCTACACGGAGCCGGAGGGGTCGCGCACGCACTTCGGCGCGCTGCTGCTCGCCTCCCGTGCAGACCCGAGGGCGCCGCTTCGGTATGCAGGACGCGTCGGCACCGGCTTCAGCGACGAGGTGCTGGCCGACCTGTTCAGGCGATTCCGCGCCATCGCACGCCTGACGCCGAGTGTGGAAGTTCCGCGGACGGCAACTCGCGGTGTGCACTGGGTCGAGCCGACGCTGGTCGCCGACGTGGCATTTGCGGAGTGGACCGCGGACCATCTGCTCCGCCACGCCACGTTTCAGGGCATCCGAGACGACAAGGAGAGCCGAGAGGTGCGCAAGGAAACGAGTGACGGCGTGGCCGGTGTGAGCATCAGTCATGGCGAACGCGTGGTGTACCCCGAGATCAAGCTCACCAAGCGCGGATTGGCGGAGTATTACGAGGCCGTCGCACCGCTCATGCTGCCGCACGTGACGGCGCGGCCGCTGTCCACGGTGCGCTGCCCTGATGGTCCGCAGAAGGCGTGTTTCTTCCAGAAACACTGGAAGGCGACGCGCGGTGCACCGGTTCGCACGGTGGCGATCGATGAAGCGGATGGCGAAGGCGGCGATTACGCCGTGGCTCAGACGGCCAGCGATCTCGTCGCACTGGTGCAGTGGAACGTGATCGAGTTCCACACCTGGGGTTCACGCACCGATGCGCTGGAGTCACCGGATCGCTTGATCCTGGACCTCGATCCGGGTCCCGGTGTGGGCTGGACTGCGCTGCGCGAAGCGGCAGTGATGGTGCACGACCTGCTGGCCGATGTCGGCCTGCAGAGCTGGGTCAAGCTCAGCGGCGGGAAGGGGGTACATGTCACGGTACCACTCGACCGTCGCCTCACCTGGTCGCAGCTGTCGGACCTGTCGAAGCTGATTGCCGGTCGGCTGGTGCACGATCATCCGACCACGTTCGTGGATGTCGCGGCCAAGGCCAAGCGGCCGCGCCGCATCTTCGTGGACTGGATGCGCAACAGCCGCGGCGCCACCGCCGCCGCGCCATGGTCGGTGCGCGCACGGAAGAACGCTCCGGTCGCGGTGCCGATCGACTGGGCCGATCTGGATGCGATCGACGGTCCTGCGGTGATGACCGTGCCGGTGGTGCGCGAGTTTCTGGCCTCGCGACCGCTGGACCCGTGGCGCACACTGCTGACGACGCGCCAGCGAATGACCGCCCGAGTGCTCGACGCGCTGGCGCCATCCGATGGCTGACACCGCGCCTTTCCTTTCGTTCACCACCTACCTCGTGGCCAGCGGGCGCAGCGATGCGCAGCGGCAGGCCTGATGCTGGAGTCTTCATACATGCTGTTCGGTCATGCCCTCGAGCCAATTCTCTACGCCGCCGCGGGACTCATCATCGTCGGCTTTGGCGGTGCTCTGCTCACCCGCCTCGACGCTTGGTATTACGCGCTGCGCAAGCCGTCGTGGCAGCCGCCCGACTGGCTCTTCGGGCCAGCGTGGACGATCATCTTTCTCCTGACGGGCTTCGCGTACGTGGTGTCGTGGGAGCAGCTGACCACTGATGCCGAGCACCTGCGCCTGTCGGGACTGTTCACGCTGAACCTCGGGCTGAACACACTCTGGAGCTGGTTGTTCTTCACCCGGCGCCGCCCGGACCTGGCGCTGCTCGACACCATCCCGTTGCTGGCCAGCGTGGTGCTGATGCTGGTGACGGTGATGCCGCTCGATCAGCGCGCTGGCTGGGCACTGCTGCCGTACCTGGCGTGGATTCTCTTCGCCGCCGTACTCAACTCGGCGATCGTCCGTCGCAACCCGCCGTTCGGTGCAACGGCGCCCGGTGCTGCCTGATTCCCGACCCGGCGCGCTCGTGCCGTGCGTCGGGCCGTCACCAGCCCTCCCATCATCATGATCCGTCGCGCAGCCGTGTCACTCCACGCCTCACATCAACCCGAGCACGCGGTCCGCGTGCGCGGGGCGCGCGAGCACAACCTGCGCAACGTGGACGTGGACATTCCGCGCGATGCGCTGGTGGTGTTCGCGGGTGTCTCGGGCTCTGGTAAGTCGTCATTGGCGTTCGGCACCATCTTCGCCGAGGCGCAGCGTCGCTATCTCGACTCGGTGGCGCCGTATGCGCGCCGGCTGTTCGATCAGGTCGGGGTACCGGACGTGGACTCGATCGATGGTCTCCCGCCGGCCGTGGCACTGCAGCAGCAGCGCGGCGCCCCGAGTGTCCGCTCCAGCGTCGGCAGCGTGACCACCATCGCCAACCTGCTGCGGATGCTCTATTCGCGCGCCGGCCACTATCCGCGCGGGCAGCCGATGCTGTACGCCGAGGACTTCTCGCCCAACACGCTTCAGGGTGCGTGCCCGGAATGCCACGGCTTGGGCACGTTGTACGACGTCACCGAATCGCTGATGGTCCCGGATGACGCTCTCACGATCCGCGAACGCGCCATCGCGGCCTGGCCGCTGGCGTGGCAGGGGCAGAACCTGCGCGACATCCTCGTCACTCTCGGTCACGACGTGGACATCCCGTGGCGAAACCTGCCGAAGAAGACGCGCAAGTGGATCCTGTTCACCGAACAGCAACCCACCGTGCCGGTGTATGCGGGATTCACGCCTGCCGAGACGCGCGCCGCGCTGAAACGCAAGCTGGAACCGAGCTACATGGGGACGTTCGTCGGTGCACGGAAGTACGTGCTCGACACCTTCGCCACCACGCAGAGCGCGCTGATGAAGAAGCGCGTGTCACGATTCATGACGGGCACCGCCTGTCCGGTCTGCGGCGGGCGACGGCTGACGCCCGCGGCGCTGTCGGTGACCTTCGCCGGCATGGACATCGGCACCATGTCGCAGCTGACGCTCGACGCCATGGCCGCCGCGCTGCGGCCCGCGGCTGAGGAAGCTGACGCCGATGCCGAACACCTGCCGGCAGAGAAGCGGATCGCCGCCCAACGCATCGCACGCGACGTGTTGACACGTGTCGAGACGCTCACGTCGCTCGGACTCGGCTACCTCTCGCTGGAGCGCAACACGACCACACTGTCGGCGGGCGAACTGCAACGCCTGCGCCTGGCGACGCAGATCCGGTCGAATCTCTTCGGCGTGGTATACGTGCTGGACGAACCATCGGCCGGGCTGCATCCGGCGGACAACGAGGCACTCTTCAGCGCCCTCGATCACCTGAAGGCGGCGGGTAACTCGGTCTTCGTGGTGGAGCACGATCTCGAGATCATGCGGCGGGCCGACTGGCTGGTGGATGTCGGCCCGGATGGTGGCAGCGGTGGTGGGCATATCCTGCACAGTGGCCTCCCCGAGGGACTTCGCGGCAACCCGCAGTCACGGACGGCGCCGTACCTCTTCGACGAAGTTCCGACGCTGTTGGCGGCTCGGCGAACGCCTTCGCGCTGGCTGGAACTGCAGGATGTGACACGCAACAGCCTGCACCACCTGTCGGTGCGCATTCCGCTCGGCGTGCTGACGATGGTGACCGGCATCTCCGGATCGGGCAAGTCGAGCCTCGTCAGTCAGGCGCTGGTAGATCTCGTGTCGGACCACCTGGGTCATGAGCCCGCCGAGCGTGACGACGGTGCGGAGCCGGATCCGGGGACGCTGCGCACGCATGGGTGGATCGCACGTGGCGGCGAACATGTGCGGCGGCTGGTGACGGTGGACCAGAAGCCCATCGGGCGAACGCCTCGCTCCAACCTCGCCACCTACACAGGGCTCTTCGACCACGTCCGCAGGCTCTTCGCCGCTACCCCAGCGGCGACGCGCCGGAAGTTCGACGCCGGTCGGTTCTCGTTCAACATGGTGCAGGGCCGCTGCGCGACCTGCGAAGGCGAGGGCTTCGTGAGTGTGGAGCTGTTGTTCATGGCCACGGTGTACGCACCATGTTCCACCTGTCATGGCGCGCGATACAATCCCGACACGCTGGCGGTGCGATGGCGTGGCAAGAACATCGCCGAGGTGCTGCAGCTCACGGTGGACGACGCGATTGCCTTCTTTGCTGAGCAGCCGGCCGTGGTACGCTCGCTGACCTTGCTGCGCGACATCGGGCTCGGCTACCTGCGGCTCGGCCAACCGGCGACCGAACTCTCCGGTGGCGAAGCGCAGCGCATCAAGCTGGCCACCGAATTGCAACGCTCGCAACGGCGCGACACGCTGTACGTGCTGGACGAGCCGAGTACGGGATTGCATCCGGCCGACGTGGATCGGCTGATGGCGCTGCTCCAGGGGTTGGTGGATGCCGGCAATAGCGTGGTGGTGGTGGAGCACGACATGCGCGTGGTGGCCTCGGGTGACTGGCTGATCGACATGGGGCCGGGCGCCGGGCAGTCCGGGGGACGGATCGTGTACGAGGGGCCGCCGCAGGAGATGGCTGTCGCGCATGGCAGTCGCACGATGCCATATCTGTCACGATGGTTACACGCTGCGGACGCTGCGGGTGCTGCATGATGCAGTGCGCAGTGTCGGCGGCACCATGGAGTGCGAAACGAGATGTCTGAGCGTTCGAGCGGGACCAGGGGTGATGCCGAGCAATACGACGGGTGGATGCTGCAGGCATTGGCCGAGGCAGGGAGCGCGTTGGAGAACGGCGAGGCGCCGATCGGCTGTGTGCTGGTGGACGCGGGCGGTGCGATCCTCGGCCGCGGACACAACACCATGCGCGATACCGGCATCGTGACGGCGCATGCCGAGATGAACGCGTTTGCAGCGGCCGGTGAACGGATCGTCCCGGATGCGGGGATCGTGATGGTGTCCACGCTCGAGCCGTGTGTGATGTGCACCGGCGCCGCCATGCAGGCTGGCGTGACGACGATCGTGTTCGGCCTGCGCGCACCGGCCGATTCCGGCACGGCCCGCGTGCACCCGCCCGACAGCCCGAACACCACTGCCCCCGCCATCCACGGTGAGGTTGGTGCCGATGCGAGTCGCGCACTGTTCGAGCGCTGGCTCGAGATGCATGCCGGTGATGCGTCCCGCGATGAGCAGCGGCAGTTCATCGAGCAGCTGCTGGCGTTGACACAGGAAGGTGAACTGCCGCATCCGCCTGACGGTGCGGAGCCGCACGAGCACGCTTGAAGTCGCTGGCATGGCCGCAGGGAGTAGCTGCGATCGTCACTGCCGGCGGATTGTCGCGGCCTCCGTCCATGACCATTTCTCAGGAGCACTCCGCGCCTTGCCCACGCAGGTCGTGGAGTACGACTGTCAGTCACCCTGAACTCGATGCTGAGGAGCGACGATGCCCGAATCCAATGGAGCGCAATACCGGCGCGAACGGTACGACGAGGACTTCGGACCACGCGGCGGCGCTGAGGCGTCGAGTTTCGAGGATCGTCTCCCGTCCGCAGCCCGCGCCGCTGGTCGCCGCGTGCCGGAAGCGTTCTCGAAGGCGAAAGACCGTGTGCAGCGCGGTTTTGCCGGGGCGCAGGATTATGTGAAGTCACATGACGTGGACGATGTGCTGGAGGATGTCCGGGACGTGGCGCGCAAGAATCCACGCGTTGCGATCGTCACACTGGTGGCGGTAGGCTTTCTGCTCGGGCGCCTGATGCGGCGTTCACGCTGATGGCAAGTCAGGCCGCGCGGTCGGCAATGCTGGGTGCCGCGCGTCCAGGCCGGGTGCCGCAACCGGGCACCGCGCGCGGCCGTCATGACGGCAGGACGATGGGCCGGGCCTTATTTCACCTCGCACTCGGCGTCACCGAACTCCTCGCGCCCGATGCCTTGGCGCGACTGATCGGACTGCGCCCGTCGTTCACCACGCGCACGGCCACTCGAGCATTGGGTGCGCGGCATTTGTGGATCGGGTACGGCACCATGCAGGCGCACTTCAGGCGCGTTCCGCAAGCCACGTCGCGAATCACGGTGCTCGAGGCCAGCACGCCTGATGCGACGGTTGCGCACACCACGCACGCATCCGCCGAGTTGCGGACGGCGCGGCATACCGTCACCATCGCGCGGCCTGCATCGGAGCTGTACGCCGTGTGGCGCGATTTCGCCAATCTGCCGGCGTTCATGCATGAGTTGCAGGCGGTGACCGCGGTGAATCCGTCGCGATCGCTGTGGGTGGCGAGGGCTGCCGGCGGTGCGACTGTGTCGTGGGAGACGGAAATCGTTGCCGATGTGCCTGGCGAATTGATCGCGTGGCAGTCCGTGCCTGGCGCCGCCGTGCAGAGCGCTGGAACCGTGCGCTTCGTGCCGACTCCATCCGGGCGCACGAGTCTCGTCCACCTGAGTGTCAGATACACCCCCTCCATCGGTGCGCTCGGCGAGGTGGTGGCGAAGCTGTTCCGGGTGGAGCCCGGACAGCAGGTGGCCGCCGACCTCGACGCGTTCAGGATGCTCATGGATGGAAGCACGCTGACGGACGGCGGCGTCGCGGCCGCGGGTCTCACTGATCCCCAGCGTGATACCGCCGACGTCAGGAGTGCGACTCTCTTGCACGGTGATGACATTGCACGGCGGATGTCGTGATCCCCTCGTCGGTGTCCGATCACGTCCGCTGAGCTGCCGTCGCCGATGCAGCACCATTTCTGGCGCTGGCAGCGTGTCGGTTGGGCGACAATGGCGCTCCTGGTGTTACTCGCGGTGTCCGGTGTTTTCGGCGATGGCCCTCTCAGCCGTGCGACTGTTCGTGCCGCCGATGGTTCCACGCTTGCGTTCAGTCGGGTGATGCGAGCCGAAAGCCCCGAGCGCGTGCGCATCAGCGGGCCAACTTCTCAAGCGCTGGTGACGTTGGCGCTCGACGATGCGACGCTCGATTGGTTGACGCTCGAGACCACGGTACCGCGCGCGGTGGCGGAGCGACGGGGGACGGCGCAGCTCGAGATCGACGTCGTGCCGTCTGATGCTGGCACGGTGACGGTGGAGCTGGTGATCGTTCCGCACTCCATCGGTTCGCATTCGTTGCGGACGAAACTTGGTGACGCCGCATGGAGTGACGTCCGGATTGTGGTCCTGCCCTGACATGACTGCCGTCCTGCACGCACTGGTCGTCTACGTCATGCTGATGGTCCTGTTCCGGATCACCGGCAAGCGGTCGTTGGGGCAGGCCACCACGTTCGACTTCGTCCTGTTGCTGATCATCAGCGAGGCGGTGTCGTCGGCGCTGCTGGCCGATGACCACTCGATCACCGGCGCGACCATCGCCGTGCTGACGCTGGTGTGCACCGACATCGGCTTCTCGCTGGCCAAGCAGCGCTGGCCTGCCGTCGGCCGGCTGCTGGAAGGGGAGCCGGTGTGGCTGATGCGACGCGGTGTCACGGATGATCGCGCGATGGCGGCCGAGCGGGTGGACGAGGACGACATCCTCGAGGCGGCGCGCATGCAGCAGGGGCTCACGTCGCTGCGCGATGTGGATGAAGCGGTGGTGGAGCGGGGTGGGGGGATATCGATCGTGCCGCGTCCGCCGCAACGTCGGCATGACGATCCGAAGCCCGACGCATCTCGCCGGGCGTGACGGTCACTCGATCACAGCTTCCGGCCGACGCTCGAGTACCCGCACCAACACGTACGCCAGGCTCGACCCGTCGGCCGGTGGATCCGGGATGCGATACACCCGAACCTTGATCACCTGCCGGTAGCCTGGCTCGAACGTGAACCCGCCGATGGTGTCATAAAAATACTCGTCGCGCGAGTCGGGCAGGCGCCGCACGACCAGGCAGGTGGTGGGGACGACGCCCACGCACGGCATCCGATTTGGCGCCACCGAGAGCGTGACGAACTCCAACAGCGGCGTGGTGCTCTCGCCGCATGCGGTCATGGCGGCACCCACCGCCATCAGCGATGCCAGCGAACGGACGCGGCGACGGAATGCTGCGGTGACGGAGACGGACATGCCCCTGCATACCCGGCTGGCGTGGCTCGGTCACATGGCGTCGCCAGCCCCGTCGGTTACACTCCGGGAGTGATAGCCACCACTCCCGACCTGCGTCCATGCCGAACCGACTCTCCCTGCCCGGCCCCCTCGCCGTGTGCGCCGCGATCACGCTCCTCCTCTCTGCCTGCGGTCCGCGCACCGAGACCGCCGCGACGCCCGACAGCAGCGCGACACCCGACAGCAACGCGGCGGCCGGTGCCGACTGGGCGGTCTACGGCGGCAACACCGACCACACGCACTTCACCACGCTGAACCAGATCTCGCCCGCCAACGTCAAGCAGTTGCAGGTGGCCTGGACGTACGAGACACGTGGGGAGTTCAAGGGATCAGAGATGCAGGCCAACCCGGTCGTGATCGGCGGTGTGCTGTATGCCACCACGCCGAAGATGCACGTCTTCGCCCTGGATGCGGCCACCGGCAAGCAGCTCTGGATCTTCGATCCCAACAACGGACAACCACCCGCCTCACGGTTCCGGCATCGTGGTGTGGTGGTGGCGGGTGATCGCGTCATCTTCAACTATCGCTACAAACTCTTCGCGCTCGATCGCGCCACCGGCACACCGATGCCGGGCTGGGGCAACGACAGCGGCTGGGTGGACCTGCGCGAGGGATTGGGTCGGCCGGCGAAGGAGATTTCCGTCAGCGCCAGCACGCCTGGTGTGGTGTTCGAGGACATGCTGATCATGGGCAGCACCGTGCCGGAGCAGTTACCCAGCGCCCCCGGTGACATTCGCGCCTTCGACCTCAAGACCGGCACGCTGCGATGGAGCTTCCACACGATCCCGCATCCGGGTGAACCTGGCTACGAGACCTGGCCACCCGATGCGTGGAAGATCGCCGGCGGTGCGAACGCCTGGGCCGGCGTCACGGTGGACCCGAAACGCGGGATGCTCTTCGCGGCCACCGGCTCCGCCTCCTACGACTTCTACGGCGCCAACCGCGTTGGCGACAATCTCTACGCCAACAGCGTGATCGCGCTCGACGCACGCACCGGCAAGTATCGCTGGCATTACCAGACGCTGCGACACGACATCTGGGATCGTGACCTCCCGGCGGCACCGATGCTGGTCACTGTGCAGCGCGACGGGAAGCCGGTGGACGCGGTGGCGCAGATCACCAAGACCGGCCACGTCTGGCTCTTCGAGCGCGAGAAGGGCGCACCGATGTTTCCGGTCGAGGAGCGTGCGATGCCGACGCTGGCGCTGGATGGCGAACGCCCGGCCACGTCGCAGCGATTCCCGACGCTTCCCGCGCCTTTCTCGCGTCAGGCCCTGACTCGTGACGAGCTCACCACGCGCACCCCGGCAGCGCATGCGGCCGCCGTGAAGACGTTCGAGCAGTACAACCCCACCGATCCGTGGGAAGCGCCGAACGTCAGCAAGGGCACCATCATCTTCCCCGGTGTGGACGGCGGTGGTGAGTGGGGCGGACCGGCATTCGATCCGGAAACGGGACTGCTCTACGTCAACGCCAACGAGATGGCCTGGCTGCTGAAGCTCGTCCCGCGGAGCGATGAATCGTTGTATGCCGCCAACTGCGCCGGGTGTCACGGCGACAACCGCCAGGGTGGTGCCGGTGGCCCGACGCTGGTGGACATCGCCAAGCGTCGCACGCCGGAGCAGATCGCGCAGATGATCAAGGAAGGCAACGGCCGCATGCCCGCGTTCGGCGGCGCGATGGACGGCAGTGCCGTGTCGGAGATCGTGGAGTACCTGACCACGGGCAAGGTCGCGGCCGCGCACACGTCGGAGAAAAGCCCGCACCTGCTCAAGTACCGCACTGCCTACTTCGACATCTTCCTCGATCACGAAGGGTATCCTGGCATCAAGCCACCTTGGGGCACGCTCAACGCCATCGATCTCAACACCGGCAAGTTCGCCTGGACGATTCCGTTCGGCGAGTACCCGAAGCTGGCGGCGCAAGGCATCACCGGCACAGGCACCGACAGCTACGGTGGTGCAATCGTGACGCAGAACGGGCTGCTGGTCATCGCCGCCACCACCTACGACAACAAGATCCGCGCGTACGACAAGAAGACCGGCGCGCAGCTCTGGGAAGCGGCACTGCCGGCCGCCGGCAACGCCACGCCAAGCACCTACATGGTGAACGGCAAGCAGTACATCGTGATCGCGTGCGGTGGCGGCAAGAATGGCGCACCGAGCGGTGGGACCTACGTGGCCTTCGCGCTGCCCTGACCGCGACACGAATAGCTCACGCCACGACGCCGGGCGGTGCGGCAGGCCCGGCGTCGTGATTATCGTGAACCTCGCGGCGCCGTCACCGCCACGGCCTGCCCACCGCCGACCCGTGCCACTCGGCTTGCCGGCCCCCGTCTTCCTTTGCTTCGCCGCCACACGTGACCGTCACTCCGCCCGCCGAGACCGCACGCCGCCCGGAGCCGCATGAGCCGCACGAGGACCTCGGCTTCGGTCGCCTCGTCGCGCAGCAGGTCCGTGGCCGCTTCCTCGGGCGCGATGGTTCGCCGACCGCCCGCAAGTTCGGCCTCGGCCCGCAGCGACTGGAGCGGCTCTACCTCGGCGCACTCGGCACCAGCTGGCTGACGTACCTGGGCTGGTCGCTGGGCGTGGTGATGCTGGTCAACGGGTGCTTCACGCTCGCCTACCTCTCGCTCGGCAGCGGCGCGATCGCAGGGCAGGACGTGGTGGGGATCGGCGACCCGTTCCTGACCGCGTTCAGCTTCAGCCTCGCCGTGTTCACCACCTCGGGCACCGGCCCAATGTTCGCCGTCGGGGCCACCGCGCATTGGCTGGTGATCTTCGAATCGCTGCTTGGCCCACTCACGATGGTGGTGATTTCCGGGCTGCTCATCGCGCGGCTGATCCGTCCCCGCATGCGCATCCGGTTCAGCGAGTCGGCAGTGGTGGCCCCGTACGAAGGCGGCCGCGGTCTGATGTTCCGTATCGTGGGCACGCAGCCAAGTGAGCTCAGCGACGTGCAGGTGCGCGTCAACATGGCGATGTTCGAAGAGAACGACGGCGTCCGCACGCGCGAGTTCTACCAGCTGGAGCTGGAGCGCGACTCGGCCGAGTTCTTCACGTTGCACTGGACCATCGTGCATCCGATCAACGAGCGCAGCCCGCTGCGCCGCTTCACGCCGGCGATGCTGCGCGAGGCCGAGGCGGAGCTGCTGGTCTCGATCAATGCGCACGAAAGCACGTTCTCGACCCGCATCATCGCCCGCAGCTCCTACCTCTGGGACGAGATCCGCTGGGACGCGAAGTTCGCCAGCATCTTCGTCAGCGCCCCGGACGGTGTGATCGCCATCGACGTGGAGCGACTGGACCGGCTGGACGTGCTCCCGGACGGCACCACCAGCACCCCCGCGGCCTCCGAGTTCACCAGCGACGCGTTGCCGACCGGGAAGCTCTGACTTGCTTACCGCCGCGCCGTTATCGGTGCGGATCGCTGTCGTCGGATCACGTGGAAGCTCCGTGAACAATTTTTTCTGATGGCAAGGCCAGAACGCTGCCTCGACACCGTGTGAGCGATGCGAACGACGTCAGCGCTCGTCACCTGCGCCGAAGCGCACCGTCTCGTGGTCGAGCTCCTGCTCCAGCTCCCGCAGCACCTCGTCGGAGATCGCGCCTTCGTTGCGCAGGCGCACCAGCATCCGACGCTCGGCAGTCAGCACGCCCATCCGCAGCCGTCGGCGAGAGGCTGAGTCACGACCGCGGCGCTGCTGCTGCTCCATGCGGTCATGCAGCTCGCGGCGCAACGCGGCCACCTCGTCGGCGTCGGTCCACCCCTCGCGCGACAGGTCTTCGAGCGTCTCGACGCCGCGACGCAGCGCTTCTTTGCGGGCGTGATGCTCCTCCTCGAAGTTGGTCATGTCGGGCGAGAAGGCGAACGCGCGGATCAGCGGTGTCAGCGTCAGGCCCTGCAACACAAGCGTGATCATGATCACACACATCGTGACCAGGATGATCTCGGCGCGATACGGAAACGGCGCGCCGCTGCTCAGTGCCAGAGGCAGGCCCAGCGCCGCCGCCAGCGAGACGATGCCGCGCATGCCGGTCCATGCCACCAGCGCCACACCTCGACGATCCGGCATCGGATCACGTCGGCGGACGTCGGCACTCAGCCGACGCGGCAGGTACGTCGCCAGCGGCACCCAGAGCAGTCGCAGCACGATCGCCACCACGCTGATGATCACGCCACTCAGCAGCACCGAGCCGATCATGCCGTCGGGCACCTCTTTCATCAACGGGCTGAATTGCACACCGAGGATGAGGAAGATCAGCGCGTTGATGATGAACACGACCAGGTCCCACACGGCGCGCGACTGCAGCCGTGACATGGCCGAGACGGCGGTGGAGAAATGTTGTCGCAGGTAGATGCCGCCGGCCACGCAGGCCAGCACGGCCGAGACGTGCAGCGCCTCGGCCGCCACCCAGGCCAGGTACGGCGCGGCGATCGTCAGCAGCGTTTCGGCCAGCGAATCCTTCGTCCAGCGCACCGCCTGCACCACGATCCATCCGATCAGGATGCCGATCAACGCACCCACGCCGGCATCGATGAAGAACCGGACGATCGCCTCGCCGAGACTGAATGCCCCGGTGACCGCGGCCGCCACCGCAGTGCGATAGAGCACCAGTGCCGCGGCGTCGTTGACCAGGCTTTCACCTTCCAGGATCACCACCACGCGCCGCGGCACCGGCAGGCGCGAGACGATCGCCGCGGCCGCCACCGCATCCGGCGGTGAGACGATCGCACCGATCGCGATCGCGACCGCCCATGGCAGGCCAGGGAAGAGCGCATGCGCCGTGATCGCCACCGCGGCGGTGGTGACGAACACCAGTCCCACCGCCAGCAAGCCGATCGGGCGCAGGTTCGTGCGGAACTCGCGGATCGAGGTGAAGAACGCCGCCTGCCAGAGAATCGGTGGCAGGAAGACGAAGAACACCACCTCCGGCTCCAACTCCGGCACGTGCAGGCCCGGGATGAAGCCCACGGCCAGCCCGGCCAGGACCTGCAGGATCGGCGAGGGAATCGGCAGCCGCCGCGCCAGCGCCGTCAGCGCGACGACCAGCGCCGCGACGGTGATCGCGAGCAGGATCGGCGTGAAGGAATTCATGCCAGCGCTGAACGGACACGCGGCGCCACCATGGTGCCGAGGATCTCGATCGCGCGCAGCATCTGCGCGTGTGGCATCGTCGAGACGCCCATCTGGAACGTGAATCGCGAAATGCCGCCAAGGTCCTCGTTGATGCACAGCAGCTTGGTCGTCACCGTGTCGGCGTCGCCGATGACCAGCGCACCGGTGGGACCACGTTGGGCGTCGAAATGCGCTCGCGTGGTCGGTGCCCAGCCGCGTTCCTTCCCGATTTCCGTGAAGGTGTGCGCGTAGCCAGGGAAGAACTGCTCGGCGGCGTCGGCGGTGGTGTCGGCGAGGAAGCCGATCGAATGTACGCCGACGGTGAGTTGCTGCGGCGCATGGCCCGCGCGCCGACCGGCGTCACGATACAACTCCACCAATGGACGGAAGCGGCGGTGCTCGCCGCCGATGATCGCGACCATCAACGGCAGGCCGAGGGTGCCGGCGCGCACGAATGACGCCGGTGTGCCGCCGACGCCGACCCAGATCGGCAGCGGGTGCTGCAGCGGACGCGGAAAGATCGGTTGCCCCGTGAGCGCCGGCCGGTGTCGCCCCGACCAGTGCAGTCGCTCCGTATCACGGATCGCCAGCAGCAGCTGCAGCTTCTCGGCGAACAGCTCGTCGTAGTCCTCGAGCCGCAACCCGAACAGGGGATACGACTCGATGAACGAACCGCGACCGGCCACGATCTCGGCACGCCCATGGGAGATCAGGTCCAGCGTGGCGAACTCCTGAAAGACGCGTACCGGATCCGCCGCGCTGAGCACCGTCACCGCGCTGGTGAGCCGGATGGTCTTCGTCCGCGCCGCGGCCGCGGCGAGGATCACCACGGGCGCCGAGTCGAGGAACTCGGCGCGATGGTGCTCGCCGATCCCGAACACGTCGAGCCCGACCTCGTCGGCAAGCACCATCTCGGCCAGCAGCGTCTCCATGCGGTCCACCGGCGACACGACCTGTCCCGTCACCGGGTCGGGGATGGATGCCGCGAAACTGTCGATGCCGAGCTGCATGTGGCGTGGGGCCGGGGAGCGGACGGTGGTCGCTCGCAGGATAACCCGGGCTCCCCTTTCACGGGACCGGCGCCTGACGCGACATTGCCACCATGCCGACCACTTCCGACCGCCTCAACGTCTTCTCCGAATCCGTCATCCGCGGCACCAGCCGCATGTCGGACCAGTATGGCGCGATCAACCTCGCGCAGGGGTTCCCGGACTACGATCCGCCGGAGGTGATGCTGGCCGCGCTGGAGCGGGCCGCGCGCGGCAACTTTCATCAGTACGCCGTCACCTGGGGCGCACCGCGATTGCGCCAGGCGCTGGCGCGCAAGATCGAGCGGTTCAGCGGCATCGAGGTGGACCCGGACCGACACCTCGTGGTCACCTGCGGCAGCACCGAGGCGATGGCGGTCGCGATGATGACCACCTGCAACCCGGGCGACAAGGTGGTGGTGTTCTCACCGTTCTACGAGAACTACGCCGCCGATGCGATCCTCTCCGGTGCGATCCCGATCTACGTGCCGCTGCGGCCCCCGGAGTTCAACTTCGATCCCGAGGAGCTGGCGCAGGCCTTCGCCCAGCAGCCGAAGGCAATCGTGCTCTGCAACCCGGGCAATCCCACCGGCAAGGTGTTCACCCGCGACGAACTGCTGTTCATCCTGCAGCTCGCCGAGCGCCACGATTGTTTCGTGATCACCGACGAGCCGTACGAGCACATCGTGTATGCGCCGCACGTGCATACCTATTTCGCGGCGCTGCCGGGCGCGTTCGATCGCACCATCACCTGCAACTCCCTGTCGAAGACGTACTCCATCACCGGCTGGCGCATCGGGTACGTGCATGCACCGCCGCAGGTGATCGACAAGGCGCGCAAGGTGCACGACTTCCTCACCATCGGTGCCGCGGCGCCGTTGCAGGAGGCTGCCGTGGCGGGCCTCGAGTTGCCCGACAGCTACTACGAGGGGCTGACCGCGATGTACACCGCCAAGCGCACGCTCTTCCTCGATTACCTGCGTCGCTCAGGACTGCCGTATACGGAACCGCAGGGTGCGTACTACGCGATGGTGGACATCGGCGCCTTCGGCTTCGCGACCGACACAAAGGCGTCGGAGTGGTTCATCCGCTCGGTGGGTGTGGCCGGTGTGGCCGGTTCCAGCTTCTTCCGCGAGCCGGTGCACAATTTCATGCGCTTCCATTTCGCGAAGACCGATGCGGTGCTGCATGCGGCCGGTGAGCGGTTGCTGCGCGCGCGTGCGATTCGCGACCGCGGCTAGCGTCCCGTCGCGGGTGGTGCCTCGCGGCGCTTGAGTGCCTCGAGTTTTCCCTCGATCGCCTCAGGCACGAACATCGTGTCGGCGATGTGCGCGATTTCTTCGGCCTCGCGCCACGCCGCTTCGAGCATCGCCAGTTCGCCGTCCATCGCGCGACGCTCACTTTCCTCGTGCAGCGCCATCTCGAGGGCGAGGCGGTCGGCGGGCTTCTGGGCGTGCAGCACGCCTGGCAGAACGCGTATCAGACCGCCGGAATTCCGCCATGTCTCGCGCTTCCAGCGCTCCGAGCCCTCGGTGGCACCGAATCGTTGCTGGATGGTGTGAAGGACACGCGCGGGATCGCCGATTTCCTCGAGGATGTCGACCGCAGCCGCAACGTGCTGCTTCGACCCACCGAACCGGTTCACCGTCGGCATCAAGCGCGCAGCTACGCGCATCGCTTCGTCACCGAGCAACAGTCGCGAGCCTTGATCGGACTCGAGTCGGATGGCAAAACGTCCAGAATCCTCCGTGCGTTCGAGGGTGCTCATACGCGCGTGCCTGCGCTGCACGGTGACGGTTTCGCCGTTGTCGAGCGAAATCCTCGCCACCTGCTTGCCGGGACGACCGTTGATGAGCGCATCCCAGATCGTCTGGTTGCCCCACAAGCCGCTGAACGCGGTGAAGCTGACGCCGACGGCCATCACGCCACCCACCAGCGTCGCCGCGCTGCCGAGGACGACGCCACTGACCATCATCTGCCGCTTCCGCCGCCGCCCGAACTGGTCGCCATACCGCCACGCCGCCATCTCCGGCCGCTGCGGCGTGCCGATGCGAATGAGGTCCACCCCTTCGCGCAGCCGCGCCATCCCGACATTGTCGGTGCTCACGCG
>JANMON010000260.1:0-3014 GCA_031369265.1 Gemmatimonadaceae bacterium
GCGTCGGCGCGCGTAACGGCCCACTCGGTCGGTCACGCCGGCTGCTGCTGTGCACCACCGAACAGGATCCCACGCTCCGTCACCAGCACGATCACCAGCGCCAGGGTGCCGCAGACCACATAGCCCGTGGTCAGCGGCACCGCAGTGCCATTGAAGTGCTGCCCGATCACGAACCCCACCGTCGAACCCACGGCGAGCGTGATCGTACCGTAGATCGACGAGCCGGTGCCAGCCACATGTCCCAGCGGCTCCATCGCGATCGAGGCGAAGTTGGCCGCCACCATGCCGAAGCAGAACATCATCGCCGCCTGCAGCAGCGCAAAGGTCACGATCGTCTCGTGTCCGCTGCGCGCCACCACCCAGTGCAGCGCGGCGAAGGTGATGAACCCCAGCAGCGCGCGGTGCGACACGTAGCGCACGCCGAGCCGTTCCACGATGCGCGAGTTGAGCAGCGACGCCAGCGCCATCCCGATCGCCACGCAGGCGAAGATCAGCGGGAACAGCTTCGGGGCGTGGAAGATGTCGGTGAAGACCTGCTGCACCGAGTTGATGAAGCCGAACAGGCCGCCCAGCACGCTGGCGGCGGCAAGCATGTATCCCACCGTGGTTCGCGACTGGATCACGGTGCGAAATGCCGCCACGATCCGCTTCGGCTCCAGCGGCAGGCGATCCTCCGCGTGCAGCGTCTCCGGCAACCGGAACGCCGCCCACGTCAGCAGCACCAGGCTGAATGCCGCCAGGAAGCCGAAGATCATCCGCCACGAACTCACCAGCAAAATCGCCTGGCCGATGGATGGTGCCAGCACCGGTGCGGTGAGGAACACCATGAACGTCAGCGACATCACGCGCGCCATCTGTGCGCCGGAGAACCGGTCGCGCACCAGCGACACCGCCAGCACCTGCACCGCCGCCGCGCCGGCGCCCATCAGGGCCCGCGCCGCCACCAGTTGCGTGAACGTCGCCGCGAACGCGGCTACGATCGCGAACGCAGTGTAGAGCCCGACGCCGATCAGCAGGATGCGCTTCCGCCCGAAGCGGTCGGAGAGCACGCCGTAGAGCAGCTGGGTCGAGCTCACGCCCAGCAGGTAGGCCGTGATCACCCACTGCCGCTGGTTGTCGGTGGCGACGTTAAGCGTCGTGCCGATCTGCGGCAGGGCGGGGAGCATGGCGTCGATCGCCAAGGCGTTCAGCGCCGTCAGCGAGGCGATGAGGGCGACGAATTCGGTGAAGCCGATGGGGCTGGCTGGGGCGGATGTGGACACGGGCGCAAGGTAGCGATGCTGGTGCGTGGGCACGACTCGCCTTCCGGAAGGCTCACCAGCGAATAGCGCTTCACGGTATTACAGTCTCCGCGTGAACGACCAGCGGCGCGTCTGCTTTCGCTGGAAGGATGGGGCGGCGCAGGACGTTGCTATTCTGGACGATCATGACTGAGGATCGTGCCATGGCCACAAAACTCACGCCGATTCATCCGGGCGATGTACTGCTTCAAGATTTCCTTGAGCCGTTTGGTCTCTCGCAGTATCGTGTCGCACGAGATATCAGCGTCGTGCCACGCCGCATCAACGAGATCGTGCACGGCACGCGCGCCGTCACAGCGGACACCGCGCTGCGGCTTGGACGGTATTTCGGCACGTCGCCACAGTTCTGGTTGAACTTGCAGAGCCGATATGACATCGAAGTGGAGCAGGATCGTCTCGGTGCTCGCTTGCGGTCGGAAGTGAGCGTATTCGAACGGGGCAGCTGACACGGTTTGCGTGGCCACGCTATCGGACGGTCTGTGAGCGAGTGCCTTGCCCCAAGAAATCCGCCGTCGCCGTTGTCTGACGTGCACCTGGCCTTGACTAGACGCGATGATGCCCACGTCGTATTCGACTGCTTCTGTCCCGCTTCGTCTCGGCTTCATTCTTGTGCACGAGACGCTCTGTGACGGGCTGATCCCAGCGGAATTGGATGGCGAAAACCAGCTCGTCATGTACGAAACTCGGGCAGAAGCCGAGTCAGAACTCGCTGATGCCGCCGAGATGCGAGCCGATGCAATGAGGGCTGCGAAGATGGAGGAAGCAGACGACGAAGACGATCGATGGATCGAGACGGTCGTGTTGCATTCCGACGGGACGCTGGTGCTTGTTGATCAGGGGCTGTTGTTCACGGCTGACGCCCTGCGCGAACTGTGGCGCTGAGTCTCGCGATCTGAGCTCGGAGTATGGAGCCCTGCAACATGGATGACACGTGTTGCCGCACACGGACGGTGAGGAGGGAATCCTCCAAGGTTCAGGCGCGCGATTTTCTGTCGTGCGGGATCAGAATGTTCCGACGTCGGATGCGCCCTGCGCCGCCAGCTGCCCGTTACGCGAGAGTCGCAGCAGCGCCGCGACGTTCGCGGTGAACGCGGGGAGCACCACGTCCAAGCCATTCCCACGCCCAACCAACTCCCGCACCGTCGCCATCAACGCCGAGCAATCCCCGACATCATACGACGTGACCTGCCCCTCACCATCGAACACCGGCAAACACCCCCCACCGTCCGACGACACCGTCACCCGATCCAGCGGCGCCCCGCTCTCCCAGTAGATCTCCAGCGCATCCGCTGCCGAATACGCGTCCTCCCCGTCAGCAACAGGGAAGGCAGTGATGTCGATGTAGCACCCGAACTCCTGCACCAGCGCGATCGCCTCGTGAAAGAGCGCCTTTCGACGGTTCACATGCGTCGGGTTGAACACGCGAGCCGGGATTTCAGAAACGGAAAGCGCCTCGCGGATCAGCTCCAGCCCCCTCGGCCCGTCGCCTACGTGCAGGTGCAGGATCCCCGCCTTGCCGGTCATCAGCCCGGCCACATGCGCATCGGCCGCGATCCGCAGCAGCTCCTGCAGCGTCGGCTGGCTGGAGCGATGATCCGAGATCGCGACCTCGCCCACCCCGATGATGCAGTCGATGTTGACGATGTCACTCCGCACTGACCCCGTCAGCGTCGTCAGCGGCAGGTGATAGCCGCCGGTGTGACACCAGGCGTT
>JANMON010000268.1:0-8721 GCA_031369265.1 Gemmatimonadaceae bacterium
TGTGGGGTGGGGTGTGGGGCCGCTTGCGGTCCCGTTTGTGTGGCAAAAACCCCGGGGGCCCCCGCCCACACCCGGGCGGGCCCGCCGCGATGCAGTGTGCCAGCGCGCGAGAACTACGCGAAGCACCACACCCGGACGACGCCCGTCGGGCGGCGACCATGATGATGATGGTGATGCTGAGCGGCGGGACGATGCATGAGCTGAACTCTAGCGGACCGGGGAGGACGGGTCAACGTGCGCCTGATTCCGCAACGATACGGAACGCATCGCGCGCCTGGGTGTGTTTGATTTCTGTGGTCGGGCAGCGCCCGGCAGGTATCCCGGGGTCGCAGGGACTTGTCCCCCGCGTCCGGGGCCCTATGCTTCCCGCAGTTTCGAGGCGGAGTCTGGCACGGAACTGCAGAGGCGTCGCTGAACGTCGCGTTCGTCTGTTCGATAATCACCGGATTCGAGGAGTCATTCCATGCGGTTCAAGGTTCTGGCAGTAGCCACCAGCGCATTCGCACTTGCAGCGTGCGGTGGTGGTGAGAAGAAGGCGGAAGACACCGCTGCAGCCATGGCAGCAGCGCCGGCAGAGGCCGCACCCGCAATGGCCGCCGCCGGTGCCGTTGCAGCTGCGCCGATCACGGGCACCACGCACACGGTCAACATGATCGGCGACGAGAAGGGCTATCGCTTCGAGCCGGCCACGATCGACATCAAGGCCGGCGACGGCATCAAGTTCGTCGACGTCAAGGGTGGTCCGCACAACGTTGCGTTCGATCCGGCCACGGCTGGCGCGTCGGCTGCTCAGATCACGGCCAACATGCCGGAGAGCACGGGTGAACTGACTGGCAAGATGCTGGTGACGGATGGTGAGTCGTGGACGATGTCGTTCGGCAATGTTGCGCCGGGCACGTATACCGCGATCTGCACGCCGCATCAGGCGATGAACATGATGATGAAGATCAACGTCAAGTAATCATCGCTGTCGCAGTTCTGCGCGGCGCCCGGCATCAGCCGGGCGCCGCGTTGCTTTCCGCCACTAGAATTCCGGTGTGACCGACGCCGACGACACCTTGACCGCCTTGCCACGCGCGCGCTGGATGGCTGCGCGCGCGCGCAACCTGGGGCATCGCAGCGGTGTGCTCACCAGCGTGGGGGGCGTCACCTTCGCCGTCGCCTTCGGATTGCTGCTCTGGTTCACGCGTGCCGAACGTGATGCCCTGCAGCGGGTGCCGGCACCGGCCGATACGGTGGATCTGGCACGCGCCACCGGCAGCCTGCGACGCCAGCAATTTCGTGCCGACAGCATTCTCGCCGAGCTGGCGCCACCGCGGCGTTATGCAGTGCGTGCGTCACCGCTGGTGATCAGTCCCGTTGACAGCGTACGCAGCGATTCCGGCGCGCCGACGCCGGCGGTCGTCGAGACGTCGATGCCGGCGGACACACTGAGCGCGATCGGCGCGCCGGTGCCTGACTCCGTACGTGCAGCCGCGGGCGCATTGTCGGCGCGACTGCAGCGGGCGCAGAACGCGCCGCTGGCCGCATCCTGGCGCGCACTCGCCGCCGATCCATCGTTGCAGCAGGATGCACGCGTGCGCGCACTGGCCGATTCACTGGCCGATGCTGAGCGCTCCCGCAACGACTACGACGCCGTGGGAGGCGTGGACCCGATCTACCTCGAACTCTCGAGTCGCGTCACGGCATTCGGTCGCGCGATCGAGCGTAGTGCCGTGCAACGACTGGAAACGATGCTGCGCGCGCCGGGCAGTGTGGCTGGCGTGCCGGTGGCGCTGCGCACCGGCCCCAGTGCGGCGGAGATCGAGCGACGCTTCGCTGCCGACACCGCGCGGTACACGGCGGCGCGCGTACGTCGCGATCGCGCGGCGCGGATGGCCGATTCGGTGGCCACGCTGCTCAGCGCACGACGCCGCGAGGCGCTGCAGCGTGACTCCGCGCGCGCCCGCGCCCAGCGCCGGGTGGATGCGTTGGCACCGCCGGTGGCGATGCTTTCGGCCAGCGCGGCGGCGGCGATCGGCCTGGCGTTGCTGGTGGCGCTGCTGCTCGAAGTCCGGTCGCCGCGGCTGGCCGACGATCGGGAAGTCGTGACGCAGTCGCGTGCGCCGCTGCTGCTCAGCATCCGCACCACCGACGCCTCGTCGTCCGATGCGCTGACGAGCGCGTTCAGTCAGCTGGTCTTCGACCTCGGCGCGGCGCTGGTCACCACGCGTACGCTGGTGGTGGTGAGCGACGATGCCGGCCTCGCATCGCGCACCGCCGCGCGCATTGCTGAACGACTTGGTTACGACGGGCGCAGCGTGCGGGTGGTCTCACCGCGCCAAGGCACGGCGCGCGCCACCACACGCCGCCGGGGTCGCGCCACGCCGACCTCCACCCAGGCGGTGCTGGTGCAACCGGAACGCAGCCAGGGTGTGGCGTGGACCGGTGAGTTCTTTCTGGCCGCGGTGCAGGATGACACCATCACCGTGCGATCCGGCGCACTGGACGACGTGCGGCCAGCACTGACCGGTGCCGGCACCGGTGCGGTGCAGGTGCTGCTGGTCGTGCGCATCGGCAGCACGCCCACCGCGTGGCTGACGCGTGCGCGCGCCGAGATCCACAAGTCGTCGGGCGCCAGTGCGATGGGTGTGGTGGTGTGGGCCCCGGACATCGATGACGGCGATCCGGTGCAGTTCGCGCTCGACACCGCGCTCCAGCGCGCGATCGACGCCGCACCGACGGGCGGGCGCTGAGCGATGTGGGCTGACCAGGTACTCGCATTTGAAAAGGCACATCTCGCACGACTGCTGTTGTGGGGCGCGGCCAGTCTCGTCACGGCTCTTGGGTGCTGGGCATTCTGGCGCATGAAGCGGCTCGACGTGCCGCTGCTGCGACACTTCGCGATCCAGACCGGCGCCTGGGGCGCCATCGACATCCTGCTTGCGCTCGCTGCGCGTCCCACACTCGCGCTGCGTGACTACGACGGCGTCACCAGCCTCGATCGCTTCATCTGGTTCAATTGCGGCCTCGATGTCGGCTACATCGCCGTGGGCATCACATTGGCGTGGTGCGGATGGAAGCTGGCCCGGTCACGCGGACTGGTGGGCGCGGGGCTTGGCGTGGGAATTCAGGGTGCGGCGCTGCTGCTGCTCGACGTGCGCCTCGCGGCGTTGCTGACGCAGGCACGATGAGGCACGTTGATGCGCCGATCCGCACCGTCCGCTAGTTTCTTCCCGTCGCGACGCACGATTCCTGATTCCGGCCGCAGGCCTTTCATGCGCGGATACTCCGACCGCATCAACCACGCGCTCGCCTTTGCTGCAAAGCACCTCGACACGCAGGTGCGCAAAGGCCTCCGCATGCCGTACGTCACCCACGCGGCCAACGTGGCCGTGATCCTGACGCACTACGGCTGCGACGAGTCGATCGTGGTGTCAGGGGTGCTGCATGACGTGATCGAGGACAGCGTGCGCGACGGCTACACGGCGGATGATCTCACCGACCGGATCGGCGCCAAGTTCGGCGACGATGTGCTGCGCACCGTCCTGGCGGTCACGCGCCGTCGTCACGATGATGCCGGCGTCGAGATGAGCAAGGACGACATGAAGGACGACTACCTGTCGCGCCTTGCCAGCGCCAGCGAGGCCGCGCGTTGGGTCTGCGCCGCGCACACGCTGCACAACGCCGGCACCATCCTCGCCGACCTGCGCCGCACCATCGAGCCGGTGACGGTCTGGAGTCGCGGCGGCGCCACGCGTGAGGGCACGCTGCACTGGTACCGCGCCGTGCACGAGCGCCTGCAGGTCGTCGGCTTCGACACGGCCATCATGCACGAACTCGGCGTGATGGTCACCGAGCTCGCAGCGGCTCCTGCCGGCGACGCCCCCGCGCTCTTCTGAGCGCGGGGACGTAACGCCTCACACGCCGGCCGGCTCCGGCGTCGGATAGGTGCGTGCGACGTAGTTCTCGAGAATCTCGAGGAACTCGGGCACGATGCGATCGCCCTTGAGCGTCAGCATCAGCGCACCATCGACATACACCGGCGCCTTCGGCTCCTCGAACGTCCCCGGCAGCGAGATGCCGATGTTGGCGTGCTTGCTCTCGCCGGGCCCGTTCACCACGCAGCCCATCACCGCCACTCGCATCTCTTCCACGCCAGGATGTTTGCCGCGCCACACCGGCATCTGTTCGCGCAGGTAGCCCTGGATGTCCTCGGCCATGCTCTGGAAGAACGTGGAGGTGGTCCGGCCGCATCCCGGACAGGCCGTCACCTGCGGCGCGAAGCTGCGCAGCCCCAACGACTGCAGGATCTGCTGCGCCACATGCACTTCCTCGGCGCGGTCACCACCAGGCTTGGGCGTCAGCGAGACACGGATCGTGTCGCCGATGCCATCGGCCAGCAACAGCGACAAGCCGGCGGCACTGGCCACCATGCCCTTCATGCCGAGTCCCGCTTCCGTCAGGCCGAGGTGCAGCGGATAGTCGCAGCGTGCCGCCAGCTTGCGATACACGTCCACCAGGTCGGGCACCAGCGAGACCTTGGCCGAGATCAGGATGCGATCGTGCGGCAGGCCCACCTCTTCCGCCATCTCGGCGGAACGCAGGGCGCTGGCCAGCATCGCCTCGACGTAGACGTCGTGTGCCGTCATCGGATATCCCTGCGCGGCATTCTCGTCCATCATCGCCGTCAGCAGATCCTGATCCAGTGAGCCCCAGTTCACGCCGATACGCACCGGCTTGTCGTTGTCCACTGCGATCTGCACGATCGACCGGAAGTTCTCGTCGCGCCGCTTGCCGCCCACGTTGCCCGGATTGATGCGGTACTTGGCCAGCGCCCGGGCGCAGTCGGGGTACTTGGCCAGCAGCAGGTGCCCGTTGTAGTGGAAGTCGCCCACGATAGGAGTGGTGATGCCCTGATCCGCCAGCTGCGCCACGATCGGTGCCACCGCGGCCGCCGACTCCTCGTTGTTCACCGTGACACGCACGATCTGCGAGCCGGCGCGCGACAGCGACGCCACCTGCGCCACCGTTCCGGCCACATCGGCGGTGTCGGTGTTGGTCATCGACTGCACCACGATCGGATGACTGCTGCCGACGGGTACGGAGCCGATCATGGCCGTCACGGTCTGGCGACGGGGGCGGAACACGGAGGGAATGCTCACAGCTCGAAGATTCGGGGGACCGGACACGCGACCGCAGCAGCGATCTGAAGGAGAATCTATCGCGGCACGGATATCGTATGAGGCAGTAGGGGCTCGGAAATAGCCGACGCGGTTCCCGCACCGGGGTTGTGGCGCCCCGGTGGCCGCGCCGACATTGCCTGCAGCCACGCATCACCACCAGCCGACCGAGACACCGATGGCGAAAGAGCCCAGCCGCACCTACACCGCCCCGTCCATCGATACCGGTGCGCCCCTGACCACCACGCCGCCCCCGAGAAAGAAGGGGAAGTGGAAGATCACGGCGGTGCTGTTCCTGGTGGTGCTGCCCTTGGCGGCCTTCGCGCTCTGGGTGACGATCGCGCTCAACTTCTCGTACGCCAGCGGCGAGCGGGCCGGCTTCGTCCAGAAGCTTTCCAACAAGGGTTGGGTCTGCAAGACCTGGGAAGGCGAGCTGGCGTTGGCCAACGGTCCCAACGTGATGCCGGAGATCTTCCGCTTCACCGTGCGCGACAACAAGGTCGCCGAGCAGATCAACAGTTCGCTCGGCAAGCAGGTGAAGCTGACGTACGAGCAGCACAAGGGCGTACCGACGCAGTGTTTCGGTGAGACCGAGTATTTCGTGAAGGACATCACGGTCCTCGGCGCGCCGCCGCCGGCCTCGGGTGGGGTGCTGACACCGTCGCCTGCGCCGGTGGACCCGGGGGCCGTCACCGTGCCACAGGTGACCGTCCCGCCCGCGACCACTCCCCCCACGCCCTGATGGCCTCGCCTGACCCCACCCTGATCATCGGGGGTGGCATTGCCGGGCTGATCTGCGCACGGGAGCTCACAGGCGCGGGCCATCCCGTGCTGCTGTACGAAAAGGAGCTCGAGGTCGGCGGACGGGTGCGCACCACGCAGCGTGACGGTTTCCGGTTCGATCACGGCTTCCAGGTGCTCTTCTCCGCCTATCCGACGCTGACGGCGGCGCTCGACCTCCCCGCCCTGCAGCTCCGCACGTTTCGTCCGGCAGCGGTCATGTCCGCTGGGACGAGGCATCCCGCGGTGATCGGCGACGCGCTGGCTGACTTCTCGCTGCTCTGGCCCACGCTGGTCGCACCGCAGCTCTCGCTGTTCGACAAGCTGCGCATGCTGCAACTGCGGCAGCTCGCGAGGTCGCTGCCCTTCGACGAGTGCTTCGCCCCGCATTTCGACCGCCTGTCCACCCGCGAGTTCCTGCGCCAGCGCGGATTCTCCAATGGCGCGATCGCGAACTTCTTCGCGCCATTCTACGGTGGCATCCTGCTCGATCGCTCGCTCGAGACGTCGGCGTCGGTGTTGCTGTACACGTTCAAGATGCTGGCCGAAGGACGCACGGTGGTGCCGGCGGATGGGATGGGCGCGATCCCGGCGCAGCTCGCCGCGCAGTTGCCGACCGGCTGCGTACACACGGGAAAAGCTGCCGCGCGCGTGGTGGTGGAGGCGGGTGTCTTGCAGGGGGTGCTGCTGACCGACGGATCCATGCTGCGTGCATCGTCGGTGGTGCTGGCCTGTGACCCGCCGATGATCGCGACACTCGCGGCCACCGCCGGCGTGCATGTGGACGCACCGGACGCGAGCCTCGGCTGCACCACGGTCTACCTCCGCTCGCGCGAGCCGCTGCTGGCTGGCGACGCATTGTGGCTGAACACGCGGCCCGATGCGACGGTGAGCCACGCCATCACGATCAGCAACGTCGCGCCATCGTACGCACCGCCCGGCGAGATGCTCACTGCCGCCACCGTGCTCGGCGCTGCGGCGACGCTCGATGACGACTTACTGGTGCCCCGCGTCCGCGCCGATCTGTGCGTGATGAGCGGTTCGACGCAGGCTGAGCGAGCGGAACTTCTCGCCACATGGCGTGTCCCGTATTCACAGTATGCTCAGCCTCCGGGCAGCAGTGGCCGCCGCGTGGCCGCCGATACCGGGCTCCGTGGTCTGGTCCTTGCCTCTGAGATGGGGCATACGAGCTCGCTCGAAGGGGCCGCACGCGGCGGTGTGATGGCCGCGAAAGCCGTGCTGCGAGGACAGGTTCAGGCCTAGGTCAGGTCGTTTTATGTGATCTCGCGCGGGGTGCGGTCGTCTGTAGGTCGCACGGTCGCGCGTGCGTTCACCCAAAACACCTGATCTCATGTCAACATTCCGTACCGCTGTCGCAGGACTCAGCCTGGCGTTCGTCGCTGCTGCTGCTCCGGCACAGGCGCAGTTTGCCTTCGGACTGGCCGGTGGTGCCACGATCCCGTCCGGCTCACTGAACGACACGCAGAACCTTGGCTACAACGGCCTCGCCACGCTGCAGCTGGGCGTGCCGACCTTCCCGCTCCAGTTCCGCGCCGACCTGCAGTACAACAGCTTCGGCGGCAAGAGCTTCACCAACGCGCTGAACCAGGCGATCGACGGTGACGATGCGCGCGTGATCAGCGGCTCGGTGAACGCCGTGTTCGCGCTGTTGCCCGGCCCGGTCAAGCCGTACCTGATCGGCGGCGTCGGCTACTACGACACCAAGTTCAACGGCTCCGAAAGCACGCGGAAAGTCGGGTACAACTACGGCGCGGGCGTGAAGTTCGGCCTCACCGGTGCCAGCATCTTCATCGAGGGTCGCCTGCACCAGGTGAACGACGCCGCCTTCAACGTCGGTGGCGGTCGCACGTCGGCGAAGTTCATCCCGATCACCATCGGCGTCATGTTCTAGACGCGCGCTCGCGTGTCCTGATGGTGCACGAAACGTGGGGGCGGGTGCAGGACATGCAGCCGGCCCCACCTCGTGCTGCGGCACCACTCTGCGATCAGCCGACCAGCTGCATTCCTGCGTCATCCTGCGCCATCGCCAGTGCCGCCTGCGCGGCCACCAGCTGCTCGCGCACCGCACTCACCGCGGTACCACCCGGCACGTTGCGACGGTCCACGCTGGCTTGCGCCGACAGTGCCTCCAGCACATCGGGGCCGAACGTTGCGTGCGCCGCCATGAAGGCCGAGAGCGGCAGCTCGTGCAGCTCCACCTTCGCCTCCTCGGCCTGCCGCACCAGCGAACCCACGGCACCGTGTGACTCACGGAAGGTGACGCCGCGCAGCACGAGGTAATCGGCGAGGTCCGTCGCCATCATCACCGACGTCACGGCGGCCGCCATGCGATCGGTGCGGAACTTCAGCTCCTCCACCGCACCCGCCACCGCCGGCAGCACCAGCGACATCACGTCCACCGCATCGAACAGTGCGCGCTTGTCGTCCTGCAGATCCTTGTTGTACCCACTCGGCAGGCCCTTCAGCGACATCAGCAACGAGGTGAGATCGCTGAACACACGCGCTGCGCTGCCACGCGTGAGTTCCAGCGCATCCGGGTTCCGCTTCTGCGGCATCATGCTCGACCCGGTGGAGAACGCGTCGCCGAATTGCACGAAGCCGAACTCGCTGGTGCCGAACAGGATGAAGTCCTCGGCCAGTCGCGACAGGTGCGTGGCCGTCATGGTCAACGCGTACAACGTGTCGGCCACGAAGTCACGGTCACCCACCGCATCGATGCTGTTGGGCGAGAGTGCAGCGAAGCCCAATTCATCGCGCA
>JANMON010000366.1:0-26426 GCA_031369265.1 Gemmatimonadaceae bacterium
CGATCACCTCGAGCGCCTGCAACTTGGCGAGACCGGTACACAGCGTGAGGTCGGCCGCCCACAGCAGGCGCCGGGTGCCCAGTGCCGTGAGATAGGCGTCGAGCATGCCGCGATCGACGCCGCTGCCGCTGGTGTCGGGAAAGACGTTCGGCACGTCGCGGATCACGTCGATCGTGTGTGCCCAGTCACCGCCGCCGCCGATGTGCGCGAGGATGAAGTTCGTGTGCGGATGCCGGGTCGCGAGGCGCACCAGTTCCGTGGCATCGCTCGCCTCCTGCATGCCCCACTCACGCTGCCGATGCTGCCAGATGTGGTGCAGCACCGGCAACCCCCGGCGACCTGCGTCAGCGGCGATGGCATCCACCAGCGGATCATCAGCGCGCCGGCTGGCGCTCAGCTTCACGCCGATCGCGCCACGCGCCACGCCACGTGCGATTTCCTGCAGCGCGTGCGCGGTGTGATTGGGATTCACGTGGACGAAGGCCCGCACCCGCGTGGTTTCGTGCGCGGCGATGTCGTACATCGCGTCATTGCCGGCCACCACGTCGTCCGGCGACGCGAAATAGGTGGGCGACCGGCGCCCCCACGTGCCGAGGATGGAGGCCACGTGAAAGGTGATGCCCATCGTTTCCCCGGCCCGCAACCGCGACGCGTTGTAGCGCGCGAAGTCGTCCCGGCTGCCCGACCAGTGGAAGTGCGCGTGCGCGTCGATGAGGTGTCGTGGAGCCATCGTCAGCGGGTGAGCGCCCAATGAAAGGCATCCCCGACCGCGGCGACGTCGGCGGGGAGCATGGCACAGGTGGGAAACTGGTACGGGCCGCGCTTGGCCAGGACACACGCGGTGCGGAGCGATGCCAGTGTGCGGTCCTGCGTCGCCTCGTCGGGCCATCGGAGGATGAACATGGTGTCGTGCCCGGTGGAGTCCAGCGAGGCGCCAGCCGACCGTGCCGCTGCGGAGATCGTGGCACGCAGCGCCGCACCGGTGGCCGCCAGCTCGGCGCAGACGTCACGCGCGGCATGATGGTCCAGCACCGCGTGCGCCGCGGCCAGCGACACCAACTCGGTGGACAGCGTGCTCGAAATCCAGGTGCGCTCTGCCGCGGCCATGACCTCGGCGCGGCCGGTGACGGCCGCCAGCGGATACCCGTTGGCGATGGCCTTGCCGAGCGTGGTGAGGTCGGGGGTGACGCCGATCACCGTCTGCGCGCCGCCTCGATGCAGCCGGAAGCCGGTCTTGACCTCGTCGAAGACGAGCACCGCGCCGACATGGTCGCAGTGCGCGCGCAGGTCGCGAAGCCAGTCGGCATGGGCCAGCATTTCCACGAACGGTTCGACCATCACGGCGGCCAGGCAATCGCCGGCGGCATCGAGCGCCTCGCTCCACGCCTGTCGATCGTTGAACGGCAGGTGGGTGTAGTCGGCATGCGCGCCGGCCGGCACACCAGCGGCCGGCGACCACCAGTCGAGCCAACCGAAGTAGCCGCTGCCCAGCACGCGATCGCGCCCCGTGTGCGCCCGGGCAATGCGCACGGCCGCGGCACAAGCCTCGGCGCCGCTCTTGAGGAATCGGGACTGCTCGGCACATGGCAGCAGATCGCGGAGCCGTTCGGCGAGTGTCACCTCATCTCTGAACGGCAGGCCGGCGGCGGGACCGCGAGCGGCGGCGCGACAGACGGCGTCGGTGATGGCGGGGTCGGCGTAGCCGATCGAGACCGCACCCAGTGCTGCGGTGAGGTCGATCAGCCACTGGCCATCGGTGGTGCGGATCCGGCAGCCGACGGCTTCGGCGATGTGCGTCGGGCCCGCGTGGCCAGCGCCGAACATGGCGTCTGGACGCTTGCTGCCGGTGGACGTCCCACCGGGAATCACCGCCGCGGCGCGCGCCCTCCAGTCGTCCGTCATGCGTCGTCGGAAAAGCCGGAGGCGTCGGCCGTGGTGGCTTCGGGCACGTCGGTCGCGCCGGGTGGAATGCCGGGCACGTCGGACGTCGGCGGTTCGTACAACTCGCCGGCGAGGGCGGCCTTGAACGATGCGCGCGTCTCGCGCTCCAGCGTGCGTTCGACCTCGATCGCCATCGACTTCACGAGGTCCATTTCTCGCGTGGCCGGCTCGGCGCGCGAGACCAGTGAACGCACCGCGCGCATGACGTGCTCGGGGTTCCGCGTCTTGAAGAAATCGAGCAGGTCGAGCGCGCGATGGATGCGCTGGATGGTGAGTTCGCGGTTCTCGACGGTGGACGCCGGCCCCTCCTTCCGGCGCTGCGGCGGCATTCGCGTACTATCTCCGGCGGCGAGGTGTAACTCGTAGGCACCAACGAGGATAGCCTGCGCCAGGTTAAGTGACATGTGCTCCGTGGTCGGGATGCAGACCACGGCCGTACTCTGGTCCAGCGCCTCGTTCGGCAGGCCATGATCCTCGCGCCCGAAGAGCAGCGCCACCGGCCCATCGACGGCCCGCTCCAGCGCCACTTCCGCCATCTCGCGCGGGGTCACCACCGGCCACCGCACCGCGCGGAACTTGCCGGCGAAGGCATACACCGCCACGCAGTCGGCCAACGCGTCGGACAGTTCGTCCACATGCCGGATGCGGCCGGCGAGGTCACGCGTGTTGTGCGCGATGCGTTCCAGTTTCTCGGGGTCGTAGCGGAACGGCCGGACCAGCACCAGGTCGTCGAGTCCCATGTTCTTCATCACCCGGACCGTCCCGCCGATGTTCACGGGATCCTGCGGTTCATAGAGGACGACGCGGATGTTGCGGAGCAGGCTCACGACGCTGGCTGATCGAGGAGGACGGTGATGGCGCGGTCGGGACCCTGTCGCGCTCCCCGAAGATACGCGGACTCGCCGTTGGCGCCGCTGAGCACCAGCTGACCGCGACGGCGTTCGCGGCCGGCCGGCCGCTCGTTGATGCAACAGTCGAACTCGAATGGCAGCGACGCGTCGGGCCATGGGAGCGTGAAGCGCAGGCCGAAGCCATCGGCACCACGCGGCGGCTGCAGTGAAGCGACTTGCAGTCCGTCCAGCGCACCAGCGACTGCGGCGAGGCGCACCTCCGGCGCCGCAGGCACGGCCAGCGCGCCGATCCAGGACCCGGACACAGCGGATCGCCAGTGGAGTTGCACGCCGTCGCTGTTGACGTCCGCCAGCTCGTTGTCGAGGGGATTCACGTCGCACGGCGCGGCGACACGGGTCGGCCGGTGCAGCGAGACCTGCACCGCGACGTCGATCCTCCCGGTGCGGTGCCGGACGCTGACGACGGCGGTCGGTTCGCCCGCCTCCGACCAACTCTCCTCGGTGGGGCGGTAGTGGGCTTCGCCGAGCGCGAACTCCAGCGTGGCGTCGGGCCCTGGTGTGACCGATCGTCGGGCCGGCGCGACGACGACCGGCGTGAAACGCGCCGCTGGCGGCGGGCGCAATCCACCGAGCAACAGCGTGCTGCGCTGGGTGCCACGTTCCAGCACCACCTGCCAGCCGGACGACGTGCGCTGATGTCTCGTGATGCTGCCGTCGGCCGCCACGACGTCCACACCGCCGGCGGTGCCGATGCTGGTCACCGAGGTGGGCGCTGCGATCACGCGCGTGCTGCGTCCGCGGAGGCCCTGCTGGCGCAGCGATGTGAGGCCATGTGGCTGACCGGCAGGCGGGCCGATGGTGGCGGCACACCACAGCGTCGCCGCCGACTGACTGTGCACCCCGGTGACGAAGACCGACGCGTCGGTGTCGCCGACGGACATCGTCGGTGACGGGATACCACGCAGCGTGAGCAGTACGACCTCGCCCGCGTCCAGCTCCCGCGCCACCGCATCGCCCAGCCGGTCGTCCTGCGTGGTGTTCGGCTGGAACGGTGCCCAACGGTCGTCATCGGTGTTCAGCATCTGCACCTGCATGGGGACATCCACCACCACCGGATGTGCCGCCGTCCATGTGAGTTCGTCGAGCACATGGTCGCGCGTGACGACGACGGTGCGCACGAATCGCACGCCGCTGTGCGGCTCGGTGAAGCTGGCCGAGACCCAGCCCGCGTCATCGCGTTCGTCGTACGCGATGAGGACACCACGGGCCGCGCCCTGGTCCATGCCATTCACGACCGGCGCATTGTGCGCCATGGAACTGCGATACCAGGAGAGCGTGGGGGCGGTGTAACTACCGGTGCCGACGTCGTCGAGCCAGCGGGCGAAACGTGTCGCGATCACGAGGTTGAGCCGATCGGGATGCCCGTGGCCGGCGCCGGGATCGCCGTAATCGAGGCCCACCCAGAATCGTCCGCCATCGCGGCGGAAGATCGCCAGCCCCTGCCCTTCCAGCAGTTCGGAGCGCGGCTCGGCGCCATCCAGCGGTGGCAGGTCGAGCCGGGCGAGCAGTAGTGCGCGCCAGCTGCAATCGGCACGCGTCAGTCGCACGCCCGGCTGGTTCCGCTCCGCGTCGGCGGTGGAGGCGCGGCGACCGGTGTCACCGGGCGGCGTCCAATCCGCATACAGAAAGGCCAGCGCACTGCGCAGCTCAGGGGTGTCGTGCCGGGCCAGGCCACACTCGATCCAGTCGGCGGTGCGGTACTGTCGCAGCGTGACGCCGTACTGACTGTCGCGGCGTGCGGGGAACGATCCATCGGGCAGCACGGTGCGGAATGGCACGGCGAAACCCGCCTCGAATCGCTGCAGCAGGTAGCCCGGCAATTCCACAGCCGCCTGTTCCGCCAGCGTCACCGCCGACAGCAACCCACGATGCGCGAACAGGTGATAGTTCTCACCTTCGTACCAGCTGCCGTCGGTGTGCAGGCCGTCGCGCAGCAGCGTGACCAGCGACAGCGCCGCGCGAGCGCGCCGCGTTGCATCGCCGAGCAGGCGCGACGCGGCCAGCAACGCCGCGGCATGCCACACCTGCCGATTGCTGCGCCCTTCGTCGAAGGATGCGATGAGCCGTGCCGAGGGTTCGATCAGGCGGTCGCGCACGCGGCTGCCGAGCGTGGATCGCAACGAAGGTGCGGCGGTCTCGCGCAGGTCGAGCGCAACGGAAAGGTGCAGCAGCCAGATGGACTCGAGGTAGGTGCTGAAGAACGGGCGCGTCGGACCGAGCGCGTTGTCACGGTTCGGCCATTGCAGGTAGCGGTCTGCGTACGCGATGAGGATCTCATCGGCCCGCCGCGCCGCGACTTCGTCATCCAGCAGGTACCCCAGCACGGCCGCGCGCGTGCACTGCTCGGCGGTCCAGAGGTGGCTGTTCATGAGCCACCATTCGTGATGTTCGCGCTCGCGATACACCAGTCCGCACGATGGGCAGGTGTGTGCCAGAGGCTGGCGTGGATCGAACGACAGCAGCACGGTGCACGCCGGGCAGCGGCCGCCGGACCGCGTGAGTCGCGACTTACCGTCGGGCACCGCGACATCGAGCGCCGCGTGCAGTTCGCGCTGCAATGAGCCCGCCAATCCGCCGAGCGCTTCGGGATCGGTGAGCGCCTGCTTGCGCGCCGCGAGGGCAGCTGCCGTCAGGAGCAACGTCATCGCGGGGAGGGTGCCGCGAGAGTCCAGCGGGCGGCTGAGAAGAGTTCGCCGCGCAAGTCGATCTGGACCTGCTGGAGCCGTCGCGTCAGGCCCTGGACGCCACGCGAATGGAAGATGGCGGTGGCGGGCAGGCTGTCGTCGAGGATGGCGAAGGCGTCGCGCCACACTGCGTTGCGATCCGTGCTGTCGGTGAGCGTCCGCAAACGGGAGAACACCGCGCCAAGGTTGGCCGGTCGCTGCGCGCCCAGATCGAGCGCGCCCCCGGGTGCCGCCGGATCGAAGAGCGCGGCCAGCTGACTGCGCGCGGGATCGCCGGCGACACCGGTATAGATGGCGCAGTGATCGGCGGCCTTGCCACGCGCGCTGCTGAGCAGGGCGCCCATGTCCCGCGTCGCGATACGCAAGTCGATGCCACGCGCGCGCAGGTCGGACTGCAGCAGCTGTTCCACGGGATTGTCGCCGGTGCCGACCGTGAGCATCGGGATGGTGAGCGTAACGCCATCGCGCGCCCGGAACTCGCCGCGCCCGCGTCGCCAGCCGGCGGCGTCCAGCAGCGAGTCGGCGCGTGACGGTGCGGCCAGCGTGGTGTCACGCGCGACATCGGCGCTGGGCGCGGCACTCGGCACGCCGAAGCCACCCACGCCGGCATCCACGATGCGACGGCGATCGATGGCCAGCGCGATGGCACGTCGCACGCGCACGTCACGCACCACGTCGCATCGCGGATTGAAGACCAGCCAGTTGGTGAAGAAGGTGGGATAATCGAGCACGCGCAGCGTCGGATCGCGGCGCACCAGTGCGGCGGTGGCCGGATTGACACCCGCCATGTCCACCGAGCCACTTACCAGACCTGCCACCTTGGTGGTGGCTTCATCCACCACCGCGATCACCAGTGTGCGCGTGGCAGCCACACCGCCCAGTCGCGATGGAAAGGCGGGCACACGCTCGAGGATCCAACGTCGTCCCGGTTCGCGCGCCACGACGCGATAGGGGCCCGAACCCACTGGCGCGTAGGTGAACGCCTGCGCGCGAAGCGTGGACGGCGTCACATCGCGCAACACGTGCTGCGGCAGCAGCGGCAACTCGGCCAGCACCAGCGGCACCGCCGCCTGCGCGCGGGCGAAGTGGAGCGTGAGCGCATCCGGCGCACTGCTGGTGACACTATCGATCGATTCCAGGTCGCCGCGTCGGGCGTAGCCGGTGGCGCGGTCGCGCGCGAGAGCGAGGGTGAACTGGGCATCGGCCGCGGTCAGTGTGGCGCCGTCATGCCAGCGGAGGGTGGTGTCGATCACGAACGTCAGCTTTCGTTGCGCCGCGTCCCAGCGCCATGCACTGGCAGCCCACGGTTCCGGCACCAATGTCGCCGACAGGCGCACCAGCGGCGTGAAGACGAGGTACCGCTGCACCTGCCGGGACAGCGGATGCACGGTGGTGAGCGGCTGCATCCCTTCCAGGTCGGTGCCCGACGCGATCACGATCGTGTCCGGGCTGCGCGGTGAACCGGCGCATGCCGTCAGCATCGCGGCCAGTGCGAGGTGGTTGGCGATGCTGCGCACGCGGGCGATCATTGAGGTGTGATACACCTGTTCCGCCGCACCGGCATCGCACTCACGCTGCTCTGGCTGGTCTGCACGCTGACGTTTGTGCTGGTGCACTCGGCTCCGGGTGATGCGGCGTTGCTGCTGCTGCCGCCGGAGGCCGACGCGACCACGCTGGCGCGCCTGCGCGCCGACCTGGGCCTCGATGCCCCGCTGCTGCAGCAGTACCTGCGCTGGCTGGGGAATATCGCGCAGGGTGACCTCGGAACCAGTCTCGCCAGCGGGCGGCCGGTGGCGGAGTCGATCCGGAGCGCGCTGCCCATCTCGCTCGGTCTCGGGCTGGCCTCGCTGACGCTGACGGTGCTCTGCGGGCTGGCGGTGGGCAGTGCGCAGGCGCGCCGTGCCGGAACACGCACCGACACCGCGCTGACCATCCTCAGCACCACACTCTACTCCGCCCCGACGTTCTGGCTGTCGCTGGCGTTCGTGGCCGCGGTCACCGTTGGCGCTGCGACGCTCGGTATTCCGCCAGCGTGGCGCCTGCCGGCGTTCGCACTGCGCGATCCGGGTGTGCTGGATGCCGGCGCCGCGCCGCTCGACATCCTCCGCCATGCGGTGTTGCCGGTGCTGGTGCTGACGCTCACCGGCGCGGCCGGCGTGGCGCGCTTCGCGCGGTCGGCGATCGTCGAAACCGCGCGCACCGACTATCGCCGGACTGCGGTGGCCAAGGGTGTGACGGCGAACGATGCGTGGTATCGCCACGTGGTACGTGTGGCATTGCCGAGCGTGGCGGCGCTGGTGGCGCTGTCAGTGCCGGGGATCGTGGCCGGATCGGTGTTCGTGGAGGGGGTGTTTGCGTGGCCCGGCATGGGGAAGTTGCTGCTGTCGGCCGTCGCACAGCGTGATCATCCCGTGATCCTCGCGGTGACGTTGCTGTACGCCACGGTGGTCATCGTCACCAATCTGCTCACCGACAGCCTGCTACCGTTGCTCGATCCGCGGCGGACGCGCGGATGATGTCTCGCATGCCGACGCGGGTGCGCCTGGCATTCGTGGCGCTGCTGCTGCTGGTGCTCGGGTGCGTTATCGGACCATGGTTCCTGGTGCGCGATCCGACGGCGATCGGCGACGTGCTCTCGCAGCGATTCGGCGCACCGTTGGCCACGGATGCGACGGGTGGCTGGCATCTCTTCGGAACCGATGCCTTCGGCCGCGACGTGCTGGCGCGCCTGCTGGTGGCGGGCCGGTTGTCGTTGCTGGTGGGCGTCGCCGGTGCGGTACTGAGTGGCGCCGTGGGCGCGCTGCTGGGCGCACTCGCCGGCTGGCGACCGGGCCTGGTGGACCGCGCGATCACGGCGGCCGCCGACACGCTGCAGGCGATTCCGCGACTGGTGCTGCTGCTGGCCTGTGCGGCCCTCTGGCGACCGGGCATTCCGACGCTGGTGACGGTGCTGGCCTTGACCGGCTGGATGGGTGTGGCGCGACTGGTGCGCGCCGAGGTGCAGGGGCTGGTGGAGCGCGACTTCGTGGCGGCGGCGCGGGTGCTGGGGGCGTCGCAATGCCGATTGCTGGTACGGCACGTGCTGCCGAACGCGATCGCGCCGGCGCTGGTGGCGACCACGCTGGGCGTGGGCAATGCGATCCTGCTGGAGAGCGGTCTCAGTTTCCTGGGCCTCGGTGTGCAGCCACCGGCGCCGAGTTGGGGCAACATGATCGCGGCGGGCCGCGAGCATCTGGTTTCGGCACCGTGGATTGCGCTGGCGCCGGGGCTGGCGGTGGTGATCACGGTCACGGCGGCCACGCTGATCGGCGACTGGCTGCAGGACCGGGCGGCGGGCCGGGCGAGGGGCTGACCGAAGCGTGTGCGGGCGCCTAGCGTTCAGGCATGGTCGATCACGCACGAGCCTTCCTCCTGTCACTGCTGCCATGGCAGCCGACGTTCGACGTCGGTGCCCTCGGCTTCGTGGCGGCCTACGTGCTGGCGCAGGTGGCGTTCTGCCTCGCGTTGCGCCGGATGGCGATGGTGATCCCTGGTCCGCAGCGCATGTGCAACCCGCTCGGCCTGTGGGTGCTGGTGATCCCGGGTGCGGGTGCCCTGGCAAGTTTCGGTGTGTTGCGTCATGTGTGGGATGCGGCGACGGCCGCCACCACCGCACATCGCATGGGCCCACCGCGTGGCGAGGCGCGGGCCTTCGCGATCGGCTACGGCGTCAGTCGGCTGCTGATCCTGGTGCCGGGCATGGTGGTCCCGGCGCTGCTGCTGCAGTGCGCCACGGCGGCCGGCTTTCTGGTGCGCCTGGCGTCGGTGGCGCGCTCACTGCGGACACCCGACGTCGCGGTGGCCTGACTCGAGTCGTTACCGCACCAGCAGCGTGACGACGTCGTACGGTGGCGCCTCGAACCGGATGCGCGGACCGGTGCCGGTGAGTGCGAGGCCGGGTGTTTCGTCGAGGCGCGAGTGGCGCACTTCAGTGGCCGCACGTGGCAGGTGCCAGACACCCCGGACCGGCGTCCCACGCTGATTCACGCAGCGAAGCACCAGCCACTCGCCGTCCTCGCTGCGCTTGGCCGCGCTGAACGTGAGACCGTCCCCTTCCAGCGTCAGTCCGGCGCAGGCCTCGAGCGGCGTGGCGATGCCGCGCCAGGTGTCACCGGTCAGCGGAAGGAGCACGTCGTCGGCCGCGTGCTCGAGTGCCTCCCGTGCGGCGTCCACGTCCTGCGGCAGCACGACGATCGCAAAGCGTGCCTCGAATGCACCGAGTGATTGCGCCGCCGGCGTCGCCATCGGCCAGCCGGCGTGACCGGGACGGCCCGGCACGTCGCGACGCGAGAGTTCACCAACCGCACGCAGCAGGGTGATCGCGAGGTGACCCTCGGGCAGCAGCTCGTATTCGGCGAGTCCGTCACTGACGATGCCGAGCCCGAACGATTCCCCGCTCAGGTGCAGCCATCGATGGAGCGGCGCGGTGGCCAGTCGCGTCTCCGCATTCCACTCGCGCGGATCGCGCGCGCTGCGATCACGACGCACGGCACCGAAGGCCGCATCGGCCACCACGTGGTCGTGCTGCAGACCTGCGGGAAGCGGCAGTACCCAGCGCAGGCGATGATCACCTGCCGTGTTCTCGCCGCGGATGGTGACTTCGATACAGTCGGTGCCGGCAGTCAGCGCCAGCGTGGCGGTGGCGGTCACCGTCGCCAAGTCGCGGGTCACGATCTCGCGCGCCGCGGGTTCGGTGGCGGGCGCGATCAGCATGCGTGGCCGTTCCAGTGCCGCCCCCTGCTCCCACTCCGCGCGCAGCGGCCCCCGCGCCAGCAGGCGCGGCGCCGCCCACTGCGCGAGCAACGGATCGCCGCGCAACGCCGGTGTGTAGGTGTCACCGGCATCGGTGATGCTCTCGAGCCAGCCGAGCGGCTGCAGCTGGGCGCCGGTCGCGGCATGGATGGCCACAGGGCCTTCTGCCGACGGCGTGATGCGCCACGCCTCGCTATGCAGCTCCGCTTCGCTGGCGCGGACGCGCAGTCGCGCAGGCACAGGACGCACGACCGCATGCAGGTCGGTGAGCCACACCGGCTGCACGGCATGACCGGGGAGTGGCTCGATCCACGCCATCACGTCACTGACGCGCACCACCGCGTTGTGTGGATAGTGCAGCGGCGACTCGACGCGATCGAATTGCCGTGAGCGCTGGAGCAATTGCAGCAGCGCGTCGGCCGTCCACGAGGCGGGCATGGGAGGAGGTGACATGCGTGCCCCGGAGCGTCCCGCGCTGCCCGGTCCGACCGGATCGGGCACCGGCGCATCCACGAGCCGCAGTCGCACGGCACCACCGCGATTGCGCGCCGCAGGGTTGCGCAGCACCAGCATCGGACGCCAGCCCGCGTCCGCCGCGCGTTGTGCCGCGCTGTTGCAGCCCACCAGCGCGCGCAACGCGTCATCACGAATGCCTTCCGCCTGCGCACGCGCGTCGGTCCATCGCCGGTCGGCGCTGAGCGCGACGTCATCGGCACTGCACCCGCAGAGCGTATCGTGCGGATGCGTGGCGAGCAGCGTCTTCCACGCCATACGCAGGGTGGAGCGCGACCAGCCGTTCGTGAACCAGGCGAGTGCGGCCCACGGTTCGGCGTCGCGAACCAGCAGACGTTCCACCTGCGCGTTGGTGCGCTTCTGGTGGGCACGGGTGGCGAAAGTGCCCTGCAGCGACCAGGTCCAGCCGGTGGAGTCGCGCAGCTCGCCGCGCACCGTCGACAGCGGCACATCGACGGCCGCCCGCACCAGTCGCGCTGCAAAGCCAGACAACGAGTCGCTGACGACGATGTGCGGCGTGGCGACCGCGCCAAGCGCTGCGATGGCATCGGCGCGCCCCGGTTGCCGCGCATGATGATCGGCGCCATTGGGCAGCAGCGCCACGCGCAGTGGATTCACCCCGAGCACCGCGTCACGCATCGCGCGCCATCGCGCCGCAGCCGGGGTCGGCGTCGTAGGCAGTGACGAGCCCACCTCGTAGCCGTTCGGGGGCAGGAGATACGTCAGCACGTCGGCACCACTGGGGTGCGTCCAGCGCACGACGTTGAGGGACGGATGTGTCGGGCCGCCGAATCCGCGCCAGACGATGGCTACGTCGAGACCGAACCCGGCGGCCAGCACCGGACCTGCGGCGGTGTGACCGAACGCATCAGGTGAGTACAGCACGCGCGGCGCGTCGCCCCAGGCCTCGTGCACCGTACGCGTGCCTTCGAGCAGGTTGCGCACCAGCGCTTCACCGCTCGGCATCAGCATGTCAGCGAGGACGTACCATGGCCCCGCCTCGATCCGGCCATCGCGGAGTGCGGCATGCAGCTCCCGTGTCCGCTCGGGCCGCACCGCGCGATAATCATCGAGCACGATCGCCTGCCCATCGAGCAGGAAGGGCAGGCCGTCGGGGGCATCCAGCAGCGAGTCCACCAGCGCCACCAGCCGCTGTCGCATCACCCCCAGCGGGTGGTACCACTCCCGGTCCCAGTGGGTGTGCGAGACGACGACGATGGTGTGCGGCTGGTGCGGTTCCATGCGGCAGTGAATATGGCAGAGTCGGATGCGAAACGGGTCGCGGCGGCCGATGGCCTGGCGCCCTGCCGTTGTGCGGACGGTGGGTGGGGGCGATTTTCCAGTGCGGCGTTTTTCGTCGTTCGTGTCCAGCCGCCATCCTGACGCGTCGTGGCACGGGGTTCGATCCCCGCGTCCGGCGCGTTCGTCACATCGAAGCCCTCATGGAATTCTTTCAGGATCTCTTCTCGAAGCTGCGTGACCTGCCCGAACTGGTGCGGTGGGCCGGCACGGTCGGCATGATGCTGATCATCTTCTGCGAGACCGGGCTGCTGGTGGGACTGTTCCTGCCCGGCGATTCGCTGCTGGTGACGGCCGGACTGCTGGGTGCCACGCGCCCGGAGTTCGGCATCCACGTCTGGTCACTCGGCTTCCTGCTGGTGGGTGCCGCGATCGTCGGCGATTCCGTGGGCTACCAGATCGGTCGCTTCACCGGGCCCAAGCTCTTCACGCGTGAAGACGGGTTGATCTTCAAGCGCAAGTATCTCAAGAAGGCCAACGACTTCTATGAGAAGCATGGCGGCAAGACCGTGATGATCGCGCGCTTCGTGCCGATCGTCCGTACCTTCGCCCCGGTGCTGGCAGGCGTGGGCGCGATGCCCTACTCGCGTTTCGTGGGGTTCAGCGTCTCGGGCAGCATCCTGTGGATCTGGAGCATGCTGATGATCGGCTACGGACTCGGCAAGACGATCCCCGGTGTGGCCCAGCACGTGGAGAAGGTGATCCTGGCCGTGATCCTGCTGTCGGTGCTGCCGGGCGTGATCAGCTGGTGGCGCGAAAAGCAGAAGTCCAAGCTGGCCTGAGCGGCGTTGCCGACGGGCTCGGCGCGGGCACGCGACGCGGCGCCGCGCCCTTAGCTTCACAGCAGCGATTCACGACAGCGTTTTACACTCAGCACGACACATCGGAGACCACATGGCTTTCACACTGCCTGCACTGCCCTACGCACTGGACGCGCTCGAGCCGCACATCGACGCCACCACGATGGGGATCCATCACGGCAAGCATCATCAGGCGTACGTGACCAACCTCAACGCCGCCCTGGAGAAGGCACCGGAAGCGGCGCAGTACTCGCTGGAGCAGATCCTCGGCGAGCTGTCGAGTGTGCCGGAAGCGATCCGCACCGCGGTTCGCAACAACGGCGGCGGCCACTGGAATCATTCACTGTTCTGGGAGATCATGGGCCCGAACGCCGGTGGAGAACCGACCGGCGATCTCGGCGCGCTGATCACGTCGAGCTTCGGCAGCTACAGTGCGTTCCGTGATCAGCTGAAGGCCGCCGGCGTGGGTCGTTTCGGCAGCGGCTGGGCGTGGCTGATGCACGATGGCGGCAAGCTGTCCATCACCAGCTCACCGAACCAGGACAGCCCGATCATGGATGGCAAGCGCCCGGCTGACATCCTGCTCGGCGTGGACGTCTGGGAGCATGCGTACTATCTCAAGTACCAGAACAAGCGTCCCGACTACCTGGATGCGTGGTTCAACACGATCAACTGGGCCAAGGTCGGCGAGCGGTTCGCGGCGGCGAAGGGATAAACACCCGCGCCGGACGCTCGAACGACGGCAAGATGGACGCGGTCGCCCCACGATTGAGCGACACAAACAACGAATCCCCTCCGGACCGTGGTCTGGAGGGGATTCGTGTGTGTAGCGGCCTTGCTGCGATCAGCGTGCGAGCGCGGTGACCACCAGGGCGTAGATGATCGCCAGCACTGCCGCCTTCTCCTTTTCCATCTTGCCGATCACCCAGACTCCCATGCCCACCAGCACCAGCCCCCAGATGACGAACGGATCGGCCAGCGCACCGAGCTTGAGCCACCAGTTGTTGGTGCTGGCATCCATGAAGCGCGACGCATTGAAGCTGAACGAGTAGCGCGTGGTGGCGGTGGAGGTGTCGATGAACAGCCCCTGCAGCGCCACCAGCGTCCGCCCGAGCAGTTCCGGCATGCCGGCCAGCACGGCGATCGCCGTGCCCTGCGCGAAGTTCACCCGTCCGCCCATCATGCTGCTCAGCAGCATGATCACCAGTCCGCTCACCCACGCCACCAGCGCGAGCCCCACCGGAATGAAGTAGATCCCGATCGAGCGGAATTTCTCGGCGAACGCCTTGCTCTGCGCGATCTGTTCCGCGGTCATGTTGCCCTGCTTCGCGAGCGCGCGCGCGAACTCCACGTCCTGCAGCGCCTCGTTCATCTGCTGCGCCAGCACGTAGATCGCGACCGAGAGCACCAGCGTGATCAGCAGTGGAACCATGTAGCGGCCGTCGCGCCGCCGTTCGAAGACCTCGCGCGGCGCGTAGAAGATGTCCAGCACGTCCTCCCACGTGGACCACGTCGAGCCGGTTGGTACCGGCGCCGGCGGCTGCAGGTCGAACGGTGGCGGTGTCACCAAGGGGCTGCTCATCGCGCCGCCTCGCCTTCGAGATATGTGTAGCCTTCGAGGCCGGCCACGTAATCCGCGATGAACGTGTTCGCCTCGCTGCGCGTGATGCCGACCGCGTTCTGCACCTTGCGACGGAACGTGGCCAGCAGGTTCGGCGCGTGGAACTGCACGTAGTTCAGCACCTCGGTCACGGTGTCGCCGTGGACGATGTCGCTGACCACGTACCGCCCGTCCTCCGCCAGCTTCACGTGCACCGCGTTGGTGTCGCCGAAGAGGTTGTGCAGGTCGCCGAGGATTTCCTGGTACGCCCCGGTGAGGAAGATGCCGAGCACGTAGTCGTCGTCGTCCTTCGGCACGTGCAACTCGAGGCTCGGGCGGCCGTTCCGGTCACCCACGAACCGATCGATCTTGCCGTCGGAGTCACAGGTCACGTCCTGCAGGGTGCCCATGCGATCGGGGCGCTCGTCGAGACGGTGCACCGGCATCACCGGGAACAGCTGGTCGATGGCCCAGTGGTCGGGGAGCGACTGGAAGAGCGAGAAGTTGCAGAAGTACCGGTCGGTGAGCGCCGCCTCGACCTCGGCCAGGATGTCCTCGAACTCGTCGGGATCCTCGCGCACCAGGCGCTGCAACCCGTTCATGATGCCGAGGTGGAGTTGCTCGGCGATCGCCAGCGAGCGCAGGTCGAGCGCATCGGCGCTGAAGTACTGGCGCGCGCGCTCCTTGTCGAAGCTGGCGTCGTGCGCGATCTCGCGAACCTTGCGCGGCTTGAGCTCCTCGCCGGAAAGCACCGTGACCCAATCCTCGAGCATCTCGTGCAGCAGCGTGTGGTCGTCGTCGGTGAGCGACGGCAGCATCGGCACGGTGTTGGTCTCAACGTCGATCACCTTCACCAGCATCAGCGCGTGGTGCGCGGTGAGCGCGCGCCCGCTTTCGCTGATCAGGTTCGGCATCGGCAGGTCGTGCTCGCGGCAGACCTCGGCCATGGTGTAGACGACGTCGTTGGCGTATTCCTGCGGCGTGTAGTTGACACTCGCCTCGGCGGTGGAGTTGGTGCCGTCGTAGTCCACACCGAGTCCGCCGCCGACGTCCACGTAGGTCACGTCCACGCCCATGCGCCGCAGCTCGGTGTAGAACCTCGCCACTTCCTGCAGGCCCGCCTTGATGTAGCGAATGTCAGGGATCTGGCTGCCGAGATGGAAGTGGATCAGCTTCAGGATGTCGAGGCGGCCGAGCGCCTTGAGCCGGTCGATGAGCTTCACCAGCTGTGCGACGTTGAGGCCGAACTTGCTCTTCTCGCCACCGCTCTGCGCCCAGCGGCCGAAACCCGCCGAGGCGAGCTTGATGCGCACACCGGCGGTGGGGACCACGCCGAGTTCGTCGGCCACTTCCAGCAGCACGTCCAGTTCCGAGAGCTGCTCGAGCACGATGAACACGCGATGTCCGAGCTTCTGGCTGATCAGCGCCAGCCGCATGAACTCGTGGTCCTTGTAGCCGTTGCAGACGATCAGGTGATCGGTCTTGTCGGTCAGCGCGATGACGGCCTGCAGCTCCGGCTTGGAGCCACATTCGAGGCCCACGCCGTACGGCTGGCCGAACTCGTGGATCTCCTCCACCACGTGGCGCTGCTGGTTGACCTTGATCGGGAAGACGGTGGTGTACTTGCCCTCGTAGCCGTACTCCTTGATCGCGGCCTCGAACTCCTCGCTGAGCTGGTGCACGCGCGAGCGGAGCAGGTCGGAGAAGCGGAGCAGCACCCGCATCGCCACACCCTGCGCCTCGAGATCCTGCGCCAGCTCGAACAGGTCCACCTCGCGATCGGGATGATCGCGATCGGGGCGCACCACCACATGGCCCTTCGCATTGATGTCGAAGTAGCCACTGCCCCACCCTTCCACGTTGTAGAGGGCGCGGGCGTCATCAATGGTCCAGGGCACGGTAGCGCTCGAGGCGGCTTCCGGCGAAAGCGGCAAGGTTGTCATGGCGTGAATTGTACGGCAATCGGGGGGGTGGGGGTATGCTCGACCGCTCGGCGAGGCGTGTCAGGTTGGCAACGAGCGGTAGCGGCGCAGGTAGCGCTGGTCGATCCACGTCTTGAGGTGCTGCGCCCAGCGCGACTCGAGCGTCACGCCTTTCCAGCGCATGAGCGCCTTGCCGTCGCCGGTGCTGAGCAGCGCGAGGAAGCTCCGTTGCGGCACGAACGTCGCCGCCGGTGTCCGTCCCTGCATCACGGCACGCACGTTGGCGGCGAGGATCGGTGCCATGCGCACCGCGTAGACGCCAGCCTTCGGCGTTGTGGGTGCATCGCGCAGCGTGACGCAGTCGCCGGCGCCGAAGATGCTGGCATCGGCAGTCAGCGCCAATGTGGCGTGGGCGAGCGGATAACCTCGCGCATCGGTGTCCAACCCCGCGCCGGAGAGCCAGTCGGCGGCGGCCGGTCCGGTGACCCAGGCCGTCGCCGCCGAGGCGATGCGACTCACGCCGGATGCACTGCGCACGGTCACGCCGTCGGCGTCCACCGCCTGCACATCGCCGCCGAGGAGTGCGATGCCACGCCGCCGGAGGGCCTGCGCGGCCAGGTCGCGCGAGGCGTCGTCGAAGCCGGCCAGCGGGCGTCCGTCGGTCATCGTCGGATCCACCAGCGTGACCTGCGGTGTGCGGCCGGCGGCCTTGATGCGCGCGCGCACGGCGAAGGCGATCTCGACGCCGGCGGCACCGGCGCCCACCACGACCGCTGGAATGGGCTCAGCCGCGTCAGCGGCGGCGGCGGCATCGAGGCGCGCGATGAGCGCCAGGGCGGCGTGAAATGGTCGCATCGGGCTCGCAAATTCGGCCACGCCCGGCACGTCCAGCGACGCCGGCACACTGCCCACGTCCAGCGACAGCAGGTCGAAGTCGATCGAGGCTCCCGTCTGCAGCTGGAGCCTCCGCGCGGTGGCATCCAGCGCGCTCACGGGCGCTTCGATCACGCGTATCCCGGCCGCACGCGCGACGGCGGCCACCGGAATCTGCGCCGCGTCGGGGGGCAGAAATCCGGCAATGATCGCCGGGAGCAGGCCGCTGTAGTGGAAGGCCGGCTGGCTGGTGACCAGCGTCACGTGCCATCCCGCCGGGCGCTGGCGACTGAGTGACGCCAGCAGGTCGAGCTGCGCATGGCCAGCACCCGCCAGAATCAGGTGGCGACCCATCAGGTGTGGGGGCTCCAGCGCGGCACCGGTCCGGTGTCGGTGTGGTTCTGCATGCCGGAGTCTAGCAGATTACGGCCGGGCCCTTCGCGATCGCCGCCGTGCCGCAGCCATGTCACGGTTCTGCAACACCCCGGGTCAGGCACGAAACTCCGGCAACGACGCCTCCGTCTTCTCAGCAACTCCCACGGATGACAGACTCGCTGACCCCCTCGATTTCCGACACGCTGATTCCGGATGCGGTCCGCGCCGATTTCGAGATCGTGCGCCCGCTCGGCCAGGGTGGCATGGGTTCCGTCTGGCTGGCACGCGACCGGATGCTGGATCGGTTGGTCGCGATCAAGGTGCTGCTCACCAGTGCCGCCAGCGACGCCACCCGAGAGCGGTTCCTGCGCGAGGCGCGCACGGCCGCCAAGCTCAGTCATCCGCACATCGTACCGGTGCATCGCGCCGACGAGTCGAATGGCCAGGTGTGGTACAGCATGTCCTTCGTGGACGGTGAGTCGCTGGGCGACCGGATTCGCGAACGCGGCGCCCTGCCAGTGGCAGACGTGGTGCGCATCCTGCGCGAGGCGGCGTGGGCGCTGGCCTACGCACATGCGCGCGGCGTGATCCATCGCGACGTGAAGCCGGACAACATCATGCTCGATCGCGAAAGCGGCCGCGTGCTCGTCACCGACTTCGGTATCGCGCGCGACCTGCTGTCGTCCGACGTGCGACTGACCGCCGATGGCAGCGTGCTGGGCACGGTCCACTACATGAGCCCCGAGCAGGCCGCCGACGATCCACTCGACGCGCGCAGTGACGTGTACTCGCTGGGCGTGGTCGGCTTCCACGCGTTGAGCAACCAACTCCCATTCGACGGCACACGGAACGCCGTGCTCGTCTCGCACGTGACCAAGGCAGCGCCCTCGTTGCGCAGCGTCGCCGAGCAGCTGCCAGGGCCGATTGCGGCGGTGATCGACAAGTGCCTGGCCAAGGAGCCCGGCGCGCGCTGGGAAAGTGCCGAGGCGCTGGCCGACGCGCTCGAGGCCGCGCTGGACGAGGTGGAGGCCGCAAGCCGCAGCGCGGTCACTGCCAGTTCGACGGAGGTCATGTCCGAGCGTGATGCGATGGCGCTGTGGCAGCGCGCCGCGCAGTTGCAGGCTGAGGCGGCGCATCGCATGGAGCGCAGCATCAACCTGTCCGCGCCGGCGGGTGATGGCGCGAGTGCGCGACGGCAGCCCACCGACAGCTATCGCCTGAGTGACGTGGAAGCGGCGGCCGTCGAGGCGGGCATCTCACGGCAGTTCGTGGCCATTGCGCTGGCGGAACGCGGTGCCGGTGCGGGGGCGCCCGGCCAGGCGCTGGCCCCGCTCGACGCCAGCGCCGATCGGCGCATCACCACCATGCTCGGCACCACCGATCGCAGCATCAGTGCGTCGCGGGTGATCAAGGCGGACGCGAAGACCACGCTGAAGGTGATCGGCCGCGTGTTCACCGGGCATCCGTACCGGATGACCGTCGGCGAGACCGTCAACGGTCATCCGCTTGACGGCGGCATTCTCCGCTTCACGATTCCGGGACTGATGGCGCTGATGGAGAACGGCTCAGCCGGCGTCACCGGTGGCCTCGTGTATCGCTGCAGTCAGCTGGACCTCAAGTTGCTCAACGTCACGCTCAAGCCACGCGGCGGGGCCGCCGCGCCCGAGTGCGAAGTGGTGGTCAGCGGTGACCTCCGCGACGGCCAGCGCAAGAACCTGAAGTACTCCTACATCTCGATCGGCACCATGAGCACCGTTGCGGCGGGTTTCGCGACGCCGATCGCCATCAAGGCGCTCGGCCTCGCGCTGGCGGCCGCTGCATTTCCCGCCGTGGTGGCGGCAGGGGTCATCGGTGCCGGCACGATGCTCGGCTATCGCGCCTCGTTCCGCCACGCGCTGAAGAAAACGCGCGAGCAGCTGGACCTGTTGTTGCTGGCATTGCAGCAACACCTGGACGCGCAGGAATTGTTCGGCGAGGCGCCCGCCATTCCGGAACCCAAGCGGCGCGCGAATCCGTCCGACGATGCGTTCGTGACGATGATCAGCTGACGTCTGGCGGTGCGACGTTGCGTCGACCGTTGTGACCGTGGCGTTCGGCGGCGGGTATTCCGGTGCAGGCGGCCGGCGGTGGGAGCCGGCCCATTTCCGTCCGGAGCATCCGAATGACTGCAGCACGCCTGTTCACGACACTCGCCACCAGTGCCCTCGTCGCCGGATGCGCCACGGTCTCCACCGCCGCGGACGCAATCTCCCTGCGCATCGTCGAGGCCAATCAGTCCGCGCCAGCGGATGCGCCGTACCTGTTCCTGAAGGGCGAGATCGTGAATGCCAGTACCGAACCGATGCGAGGCGGTGGCTGTGAACGGCCCGACATCGCGATCGACAGCCTTGGCACACACGGCTGGATGCCGATGGAGGTGAACCAGTCGGCAGAGCTGATCATCTGCATCCGCGCCTTCACCGTCGAACCGGGGCAAACGGCGGTGTTCCAAACCGCCTTTCAGTCGCGTGGTGGCTGGTTTCCGACTGGTAAGAGGCTGCGACTCCGTGTGCTGCGGCAAGGTGACGCACCCGGGCCGACGCGCGAGTTCACGCTGTGAGTGCGTGAACCGCGGCCGACCCGGCCCGTGTCCGCAGACGCGTTACGGTTCGCGACCCGGACCTGAGGTTGCACCCGCAGCGGCAGCCGCGCGTGGCAGCTGATCACGGCCTTTCTCCAGGAACGGAATGCCGCTGCGCATCCACTCCGGCTTCGGCTCGCCCTTGAGGTGATGCCCGAAGAACTCCTGCATGCGACGATCGACATCCTTCTGGTTGGCGCGCTTGCGAGGGTTGTGGCCGTCGTTGTTGTAGTTCAGCAGGTACGCCTCCTTGCCGAACCGCTTCAGCGCCACGAACCACTCGATGCCCTGATACCATGGCACGGCGCCATCGGCATCGTTGGACATGATCAGCACCGGCGTCTCGATGCGATCGGTGAAGAACAGCGGGCTGTTCTCGATGAAGCGCAACGGATACTGCCACATGCTGCCGCCGATGCGACTCTGGGACTTCTCGTACTGGAACGCGCGCGCCAGGCCGCTCTCCCAGCGGATGCCGCCGTAGGCGCTGGTCATGTTGGCCACCGGCGCACCGGCGAAGGCCGCCGCGAAGATGTTGGTCTGCGTGATCATGTACGCCGTCTGGTAGCCGCCCCAGCTCTGGCCGGCGGTGCCGATGCGCTTCGGATCGACGTATCCGCGCGCAATCAACGCCTGGATACCCGGTACGATCGACTTCAGCGCACTCTGGCCCGGATACCCTTCCTGGTACGCGATGTCGGGGAAGAACACGAGGTAGCCGAGCGAGGTGTACATCGTCGGGTTGATCGTGTTGCGGCCGCCGGGGGCCACGTAGTTGTGCAGGCCGTCACTCAGCGACTCGTAGAAGTACGTCACCATCGGGTACTGCTTGTTGGCGTCGAACCCTTCCGGCTTGAACAGGATGCCCTGCAGCATCTGGCCATCCATCGCCCGCCACGTCACCAGTTCATTGGTGCCCCAGCGCACGTCCTTCTGCTGCGGATTCACATCGGAGATCCGGGTCGTCTGCGTGACGGTGGTGCCGACGCGCAGGTCGGGAAACTCGCGGAAGGTGCTGCGCGTCAGCAGCATCTCGTCGGCGCGACGCGCCTTGCCCAGCAGTCGCCACGACGCGTCTTCCATCAGCAGCACCTCGGGCGCCGCCACCACGCCGAGGCGATCGCGCATGAAGCCGCTCTGCTTCGTCTGTTCGTTGAAGGCGGTCAGGATCAGCGGCTGCGCCGGGTCGATGAACCGATCCTCGGGATCGAGGTCCACCAGCCGAAGCACGGTGGTGCCCTTCACACCGGCGGAGTCGGTGACCGAACGGGCCGGCTTCACGCCGGACGGGTCCACCTCCCAGACATCGAACCGCGAATACACCAGCATCGAGCGGTCACCGGTGGTCCAGCCGGCCACGCCCCACGGTGCAGGCGTGGAGGGTGTATCCCACGTTTCCTGGTCGAAGTGCACTCCCTTCAGTGCACCGGTCACGTCCACCGTCTTCTGCATCTTCACATCGTGCGTGAACCAGCGACCGTTGGTGAACCAGGTGGCGTAGCGACCGGTCGGTGACAGCTGCGCGTTGAACTCCACCTTCTCGGCCACGCGACGGCTCTTGCCGGTGGCGACGTCCACCACGCTGACGTCGAAGCCATCGTCGCCCCACAGGCGTGCGAGCGCGTACGGCTGGTCGCTGAGCGCCAGCGCCACGGCGCCGTCATCACTCAGCACGGTACGAGCGATGGTGTCGCCACCGATCACACGCGTCACGTTGCCGGCGATGCGATGCGCCACCAGCCAGGTGCGGTTCCGATCGCGCGTCGCCTCCAGCTTCTGCTGCGGTTGCAGGCGCGTCTCCATGTAGTGCCAGACGTCCACCTGCGACCGGTCGGTGAGCGAATCGGCCGGGATGCTGTCCGGCAGGATCGGCGCCGCGCCGAGCACGAGCGTGCTGCCGTCGCGCGAGAATCCGACCTGCCGGTCCGACAACGTCGCCAGTGGTGCGAAGGCGTCCGGTGCGATCACGCGTCGCGCCGTGGCGCCCTTGCCCACCACGGCGTGATACGCGGCATACCGCGCCTTCTCGGCGGTGAACTCCTCCTTGTCCGACACGAAGGCCACCTGCCGCCCGTCGCGATCGAACGTGATCGCCTTGTAGTTGCCGGTGCCCTGCATCAGTCGCGTCTCGGCACCACCGGCCACCGCACGCAGCACGGCGCCGTCACGATCCGGTGTGCGCGAGACGATGGTGTAGGCCACCCAGGTGCCGGTGGGATCGATGGCGTAGGAGTTCACGTCCGCCACGCGCTCCTCGGCGCCGCTCTCGGTGTTGCGGATGACGAGCGTGGTTCCGTATTCGCGTGTGCGCGGACGCCGCGCGGGCACGGAGTCCGCCGTGCGCCGCGCAATCGTGTCGCCAGCGGCGCGCGCGGTGGCGGTATCCTGTTCCAGCAGGTAGGCGATCACCTTGCCGCCATCGCGCGGTACGCGCACGCTACGCACCCGCGGCACGATCACCGGCTGCAGCGCCGAGGCTCCCGCGAGCGGCACGATGATGAGGGAACTGCGCGGCACGGCCAGCGCGCGTGGCCGCGCCTTGCGAGCGCGTTCGAAGTCCGCCATCGGCGCGTAGCCGATTGCCACCAGCATCGACCCGTCGGCGGTGAACTGCGGCGGCGGGGCGACGAACGGCGAGTCGGTGCCGGCGGTGAGGTTCACGATCGGGCGCCCCAGGAAGCCGCGCGGGATACGCACGTCGCGCGTGCCGCGTGTCTCGCGCACCACGAGGTCACCGTTGCCGACCTGCGGCACCTCGGTCCACGCGGCCCAGGCACCGGTTGGCGCGATGGTCGGCGCCTGCGCCACGCGCCAGCGATCGTAGTCCTCCTGCGTGATCGGACGGCGGCCCTGCGCCACGCCGGAAGCGGCGGTGAGCAGGAGGAGTGAGAACACTGCGGCGAATCGGCGCATCATCGGCAAGGCAAGGGTCGGCGTCCACGGAACGCGGGTCAGGAGAATGTACGAGTGACCATGGGCGGCCGTTGTCCGCCCGGCGGCCAGGCACGGATACCTTTCAGCCGGTCCCGCGCCCGCTGGCGCTCACCCTCAGATTTTTCTCATGCGGCGTCTGGCCGGCTACTTCCTGCGTGGGCTCGTGATCATGGCGCCGCTGGCGCTGACGGTCTACGTCTGCTACTCGATCATCACGGCCATCGACAGCTGGATCCCGGTCAACATCCCGGGCGTCGGGTTCGCGATCACGATCGGGTTGATCACGCTGGTGGGCGCGCTGGGCTCGAATGTGCTCACCGACGGGCTGGTGCGGCTGATCGACGGCCTGCTGGAGAAGCTGCCGTTCGTGCGCCTGCTCTATGGAACTGCGAAGGATTTTTTCGAGGCCTTCGTGGGCGACAAGAAGCGCTTCGACACCGCCGTGCTGGTCACGCTGTATCCGTCCAGCGAAGCCAAGGCACTGGGGTTCATGACGCGTCGCGACGTGGACATGTTCGGGCTCACCGATCACGTCGCCGTCTACCTGCCGCACAGCTACGCATTCACGGGGCAGCTGATCCTGGTGCCGGCCGAACATGTGACGCTGGTGCAGGCGGGCAGCGCCGAGCTGATGACGTTCATCGTGTCGGGCGGCGTAACGGACAAGTCAGGCACACCGTCGGCGGGTGCGGCGGCGATCAGTCGCGCGAGCGCCGACGCCGACGGTCCAGCGCACTGAAGACCAGCGGTCCGAGTGCTGCGGTGATGGTCGCCACCAGCAACGCGCGACCGGCGTGTTCACCCGCGCTGATTTCCACGCCCGCAACGCCGAGCAGGATCATCAGCGGGCAGAGTGCCAGCAGCATGAGTCCGCGCCGTCCGAGCGGCAGTCGGAAGGCACCGCGCAGCTCCGGCTCCGTCTTGCGCAACTGGATCAACGCTGCGAACTCCAATGCCAGCGCACCCGCGTACAGCAGGATGTCGGCGGAGATCAGGTCGCCGAACGGCAACAGCGCGAGTATGGAGTAGAGCGTGGATGCGAGCAGGATCGAACGTACCGGCACGCCGCGCGCATCAACGACGGCGAGCCAGCGCGGCAGCAGGCGATCCTGCGCGACGCTGAGCGGGATGCGCGAATACGCCAGCAGCAGCGAATTGAACATCGCGGTCGCGCTCAGCATTGCGAGCACCACCAGGGCGACACCGAGGGAGGGTCCCATCGGCCCGGCGACCTCGCGGGCGATGTCGGGCCAACCCCCTTCACGCCAGGTCCGCCAGTCGCTGGCAGCGAGCGCCGGCAGCAGCGGGATGAAGTACCCCGCGGCCACGAGCGGCACCGCGATCGCCAGTGCTTTCGGATAGGTGCGCCCGGCATCCTCGATCTCCCCGCACACGGTGCTGGCGTTGTCCCAGCCGATCCAGTTCCACAACGCCAGGCTCAATCCGGCGCCGAGTGACGACCAGCGCACCGGTTCCGCCGGTCCGGGGGTAAACCACGGCGCGTGCGTCATGCGCGGCAGCGCAAACAGTGCCAGCAGGGCGAAGCAGGCCAGCACCGCCACCCCGATCACCACCGACACGCGACCCACCGGCACGGCGCCGCGCAGATTGAGCAGCGTCGGAATCCAGATCACCAGTAGCGTCACTGCGATGATCCAGCCCTGGGCGAGCTCGGGGATGAAGGCGCCGAGATACTGCACCACGATCGCCGGGTAGAGCGACATCTCGACCAGCGAGTAGAGCCAGGTGCACCAGGCATTCTGGAAGCCGGTGCGGTCGCCGAATGCACGCTGTACCCACCGGTAGTACCCGCCCTCGACGGGCAGCATGCTGGCCAGCTCACCGATCAGCAGCGCCTCGGGCACCGCCCAGAGCAGCGGGATCACGACCAGCGCCGCCAGTGCCAGCACCGGACCCACACCGGCCACCAACGCCTCGAGCGTGAACGCACCGCCCGAGACGGTGAAGTACAACACGAAGACCAGCCCCAGCAGCCGAAGCCGCGGGGCTGGTCTCGATTCGTGCCGAAGCGTCACCGGAGTGACGTCAGGGAATCGTGGTCAGCGCGAGGAGACCATCGCGTGCTGCGCCTCGATCCAGCTGGTGTGATACGCCTCGTCCTCGATCGGCTTCACCTGCTTCGCCACCTTGAGCGGGCGGAACGAGTCCATCATCACCGCCAGTTCCTTCGTTTCCTTCTGCCCGATGCTGGCTTCGGCGCGTCCCGGATGCGGACCGTGCGGAATGCCGTCGGGATGGTGCGTGATGGCGCCGAACTCGATGCCCTTGCGGCTCATGAAGTCATCCGAGGCGTAGAAGATCACCTCGTCGGAATCCACGTTGCTGTGGTTGTAGGGTGCGGGAATGGCGTTGGGATCGAAATCGTAGGGGCGCGGGCAGAACGAGCAGATCACGAACCCGTCACCCTGAAAGGTCTGGTGCACCGGCGGCGGCTGGTGCACTCGGCCCACGATCGGCTCGAAGTCGTGGATGTTGAACGTCCATGGGTAGAAGCACCCGTCCCAGCCGACCACGTCGAACGGGTGGTGATCGAGGATGTACTCCTGCAGCGCGTCGTACTGCTTGACGAGGATGCGGAAGTCGCCCATCTCGTCGTAGGTCTTCAGCTCGCGCGGCACGCCGAAGTCGCGCTCGGAGTACGGCGCGCCCTCGATCATCTGCCCGAACTCGTTGCGATAGCGCTTCGGTGGACGGATGTGTCCCTTGCTCTCGTGCACCAGCAGGTTGGTGGGACCGGCGCTGGCATCGAGCTTCCAGCGGTGCATGATGCCGCGATGGATCACCACGTAATCCCCTTCACGGTACGGCAGGTCGCCGAACTGCGTCTCCAGCGTGCCCTGCCCCTTGGCCACGTACACCACTTCGTCCGCCTGCGCATTGCGGTAGAAATGCGCGTCGGTCTCGTCGGGGGCGACGTAGTACATCGCGATGTCGGCGTTGAACAGCAGCGGCACGCGATCGAGCGTCGGGCTGCCGCCAGCGGTCAGGCGCGACGTGAACCACTTGCGATGCTTGAGCGTCTCGTCCGGATCGGCCTCGAGCTTCATGTCGCGCAGGCGACGCACGCTCTTGACCGTGGTGGGCGGATGGACGTGGTAGAGCAGCGCCGAGGTGCCGGTGAAGCCTTCGTGGCCCACCAACT
>JANMON010000327.1:0-2523 GCA_031369265.1 Gemmatimonadaceae bacterium
GGATCTCCACCACGTAGCCCGGCACCGGCTTGGTGGGTGATCCCGGCTTCACCGGGAATGCGCCGAGTCCCATGCAGTTCGCGGCCACAGGCCAGCCCGTCTCGGTCTGCCACCAGTGATCGATCACCGGTCGCTGCAGCAGTGCACGCGCCCAGTGATAGGTGTCGGGATCGAGACGTTCACCGGCGAGAAAGAGCGTGCGGAAGTTTGAGAGATCGTACCCGGCGAGTTTGGCACCGGAGGGATCCTCGCGCTTGATCGCACGGAACGCCGTCGGCGCCGTGAACAACACGCGCACGTTGTGTTCCGCGATCACGCGCCAGAACTCTCCCGGGTCGGGTGTGCCGACCGGCTTGCCCTCGTGCACCACCGTGGTACAACCCGCCAGCAATGGCGCGTACACGATGTACGAATGGCCCACCGCCCATCCGAAATCGCTGGCGGCCCAGAACACCTCGCCCGGCTTCACGCCGTACACGTTCCACATCGACCAGAGCAGCGCCACCGCATGCCCGCCGTTGTCGCGCACCACACCCTTCGGTAAACCGGTCGTGCCCGACGTGTACAGGATGTAGAGCGGATCGGTGGCCTCGAGCGACACGCAGTCCACCGGTTCGGCGCGTGCGGCCTGTTCGCGCCAGTCCAGGTCACGGCCCGGTGTCAGTTCGCACCGCTGCACGTCACGCTGCAGCACGACACAATGCGCCGGCTTGTGCGTGGCCAGCGCCAGCGCCGCGTCGAGCAGCGGCTTGTACGGCACGACGCGCTGCACCTCGATGCCGCAGCTGGCGGTCAGCACCACCTTCGGCTGCGCGTCGTCGATGCGCACCGCCAGCTCGTGCGGCGCGAAGCCGCCGAACACCACCGAATGCACCGCGCCGATGCGCGCACAGGCGTACATGCCGATCAGCGTCTCCGGTGTCATCGGCATGTAGATGATCACCCGATCGCCGCGCTCCACGCCCAGCGAACGCAGCACCCCCGCGAACTGCGCCACCTCGTCGCGCAATTCGCGGTACGTGATCGTGCGCTTCACGCCGGTCACCGGGCTGTCGTAGATCACCGCCGCCTGTTCCGCACGACCATGCAGCACGTGCCGGTCGATGGCGTTGTAGCAGGTGTTGAGCAGACCGCCGGTGAACCAGCGATACAGCGGCGCGGCGCTGTCGTCCAGCACGCGTGTCCACGGGCGATCCCAGTGCAGCGCCGCCGCCGCCTCGGCCCAGAACTGCTCCGGATTCTGCAACGACGCGGCGTAGGCGAGGTCGTAGGGCGTCGGCTCAGGCGCTGCGGTCATCGTGTTCCTCGTGAAGTGCACCGGTCATCGTGACGTGTCACGCTGGCGCACCGAAGCGGGGAACTCTCCCGCCGACGCTGCCTACTACGCGCATGACCGTCCCTCGCATTCTGCCACCGCGCGCCGCGCATCACGCCGCCCTCACGGCCGTCGCGCTGCTGCTCGCCGCCTGCGGCCCTGGCGGGTCGCTGAAGACGCTGGGCGGCGCGCCTGCCACGGCTCATGAACGCTACGCGCGTGCACTGCGTGATGCCGGGCTCGACTCCACCGCGCTGGGTCGCGAATGGCTGGTGGCTGGCGACAGTGCCCTGCGTTCACCGTATCCGGTGTCGATGCCGGCACGCGAACTGGGTGCCTACACCCGCACCGAGGCCCGCGCGGTGGCCTGGCGCATCGCCCTCCGCGATGGGGAGCGGTTGCGGGTCACGCTCCGTGCCGACGGTCAGCCCGCGGCGCGGCTCTACCTCGACCTGTTCGAGGTCACCACCGACAGCATCCCCCGGTTCGAGCACCGCGTCAGCGCCAACGAGGTGCCGCCCACCGACTCGGCCAGCTCGCTGCTGACGCTGGTGCACGAAAGCACCAGCGACGCCAGCTACGCGCTCCGGCTGCAGCCCGAGCTGCTGCGCAGTGGCCGCTTCGAGCTCATTATCCGGGTCGAGCCGATCCTCGCCTTCCCGGTCGACGGTCGCGGCAACTCGGCCATCCAGAGCCTGTTCGGCGTGGACCGCGATGGCGGGCAGCGCGCGCACCACGGCATCGACATCTTCGCCCCACGCGGCACACCGGTGCTGGCTGCCACCGACGGCGTGGTGCGCAGCACGTCGCCCAACAATCTGGGTGGCAACGTGGTCTGGCTGGCCGACGCCAACCGCCGCCAGTCGCTGTATTACGCCCACCTCGATCGCCACGCCGTGACCGAGGGTCAGCGCGTGCGCGTCGGTGACACACTCGGCTTCGTGGGCAACACCGGCAACGCGCGCACCACCGCGCCGCACCTGCACTTCGGCATCTACACCCGCGGTGGTCCCATCGACCCGCTGCGCTACGTGCGGCAGGTCACCGCCACCGCACGTCGCATCGCCGGCGACACCACCGTGCTCGGTCGCCGCGGCGAGGTGACGGCCGCGCTGCCGCTCCGTCAGGTCGCCGCCGACACCGGCCCGGTCACCGCACGCATCGCCAAACGCACCGCCGTGCAGGTCATGGGCGCCGCGGCCGACCTC
>JANMON010000101.1:0-4452 GCA_031369265.1 Gemmatimonadaceae bacterium
GGCACCGTGTCGTCGGCCAACTCGATCACATCCGGCGCGATGGTCTGCGGCGCCTGCTTCTTCGGCGAGACGAGGTTCGGCTGCGCACTGTCGGACTTGAAGGTGGTGATCTGCTTCCAGCCACGCGCCAGCGCATCGGCGAAGATCAGCACCAGATCACCCGGCTGTGCGCGACGGAGTGCCGCTTCGATGGCTTCCTGCTCATCCACGATGACTTCCACCCGATCACTGCCGATGCCGTGCGCCTCGAGCGCCACCTGCAGCATGCGCGGCACTTCTTCGTCACCCCTGCCCCGGCGGCTGTCGTCGCGCCGGCAGATGTAATGATCGAACACCCCGGCCGCGGCCGCATCCGCGATCGCGACGATGTCCTGATCACGCCGGTCACCGGGTGCCGCGAGTACGCAGATGCGACGACCCTTCACATCGAGTCGGTTGGCGAGCTGGCAGAGCTGCTCGATGGCATCCGCGTTGTGACCGTAGTCGAACAGCACGCGGAACGGATGCTGGTCGTACACGTTCAGCCGGCCCGGGGCCTGGAAGAAGCTGGTGTCGAAGGTGCGCAGGCCGTGGCGGATGTCCTCGAGCCGCACGCCCATCGCGAACGCCATCGCGGCGGCGAACATGGCGTTCTGCACGTTGTGCAGCGCCTTGCCCTCGATGGTGGCGGGGATCAGGTGCGTCCAGAGCAGCGGGATGTGTGCACCGTGATCGTAGATTGTGATCATCGACCCGTTGATCCCGTTCTCGAGCGCGATCGCACGGCCACCGGCACGAATGTGCTCGCGCACCAGTTCATGATCCGGGTTCAGCGTGACGTAGCAGACGTGCTTCGCCTCCGTATACGCGGCCATGCGCAGCGTGTGCGGATCATCGGCATTCAGCACCGCGGTGTCACGTGCGATCTCCACCACCGTGCGCTTGATCTCGGCCAGCTGCTCGAGCGTGTCGATGCCTTTCTGGCCAAGGTGATCGGGGCGGACGTTGAGCACCGCGCCCACGTCCACATGGCGGGTGGCCATACCGGCGCGCAGCAGCCCACCGCGCGCCGTCTCCAGCACCGCCACTTCCACGTTCGGGTCGCTGAGCACGATCCGCGCAGCGGTGGGGCCGGTCATGTCACCGACAACCGTGCGCTGGCCATCGACGTAGACGCCGTCGGTGGTGGTGAGGCCCACACGCTTGCCGGCCAGCTTGTGGATGTGCGCCAGCATGCGCGACGTGGTGGTCTTGCCGTTGGTGCCGGTGATGGCGGCAATCGGGATGGTGCTCGGCCGACCGGCCGGGAACAACATGTCGATGGTCTTGCCGGCCACGTCACGCGGCCGCCCATCGCTGGGCGCCATGTGCATGCGGAAACCGGGGGCGGCGTTGATCTCGCAGATCGCGCCACCGATGTCCTTGTAACTCTGCGTGATGTCGGGCGAGAGGAAATCGACTCCACCGATATCGAGCCCGATGGCCTTGATCGCGCGCACCGCCATCTCGGCGTTGTCGGGATGGACGACGTCGGTCATGTCACGCGCGGTGCCGCCGGTACTGAGGTTGGCGGTGAGGCGCAGGTACACCACCTCGTCACGCGCGGGCACGGTGGCGGCGGTGTAGCCCAGCTTCGCGAGCAGTCCGATGGCCTGCGCATCGAGTTCGATCCGCGTGAGCACCTTCTCGTGCCCGATGCCGCGGCGTGGATCGGAGTTCACTTCCGCCACCAGTTCCTCGATGGTGTGCGTTCCATCGCCAACCACGTGCCCGGGTTCGCGCTTGGAGACCGCCACCAGTTCACCGTCGATCACCACCATGCGATGATCGTGACCGGTGATGAAGCTCTCGACGATCACGCTGCGCGAATGCTCCTGCGCGCGCGCGAACGCCTCGCGCACCTCGTCGGGGGTGGTGAGGTTGATCGAGACGCCGCGACCGTGGTTGCCGTTGTACGGCTTGAGCACCACAGGAAAGCCGATGCGGCGCGCCGCGTCCACTGCACGATCGAGGCTCTGCACCAGTCGCTGCCTGGGCACCGGCAGGCCGAGGTTGGCGAGGATCTTGTTGGTCTCTTCCTTGTCCGACGCCAGCTCCACGGCGATGTGCGAGGTGCGGCCCGTGATGGTGGCCTGGATGCGCTGCTGGTTGCAGCCGTAGCCAAGCTGGATCAGCGACTGTTCGTTGAGGCGGATCCAGGGAATGCCACGCTTCTCGGCGGCGTGCACGATGCTGGCCGTGCTGGGGCCGAGCGCGCGACGCTGGGCGTACCGGATGAAGTCATCGCGCCGTGAGTCCCAGTCGAAGCTGCGATCGAAGTCGTCGGGCTGCAGGTCGGCAGGCAGCAGCGAATGCAGCAGGTCGAGTGAAAGGTCGGCGGCTTCGATGCCGACGTCTTCCTGCTCGTATTCGAACGCGACGTCGTACACACCGTCGCGGCCTGCACTGCGAGTCTTGCCGAAGGTGACGGCGATGCCGGCGGTGTTCTGCATCTCGATCACGACGTGCTCGAACACATGGCCCAGCCAGGTGCCTTCGTCCTCGGTCATGCGTCGGATGAAGCCGCCTGGTTCACCGTAGCTGCAGCCATGTTCGTGCAGGCCGGGCAGCCGTGTGACCAGCGCGTCCACGAAGTCGCGCCCCAATCGCATCGTCGGCCAGGCCTCGAGCACACCAAGATCCACTTCCAGGCGAATGACCGGGAAGTGTGCGTAGTGACTGGGCCCGACGTAGACGTTGCGATCGAGGATCTTCATGCGGCGGGATCGGTGTGCGAGAGGGTGACGACGTTGCTGCCGTGCGCCTTACGGGTGGTGAGGTCGAAGCGCGCGCCTTCGGTGAGTTGGTGCATGCGAATGCCGATCAGCGTGACCGGATCACAGGGCTCGGCGAGGTGCATGGACGAGAACTCGACGTCGCGGGTGTCCACCACGGTGACAGCGCTGGTGCCCATCACGTCGATCTCGTCATCGGGACTGATGAAGGCAGCGGTATCCTCGTCCACGCCGAGTCCGAGGAGTGCGGGGTTGAACGACAGCGCGGTGAGGAGCCGGCCGAGCCGGTCGCGCTGGCGGAAATGCTGGTCGATGACGATTTCGCGGGAGAGGCCGAAGCCCGGCGCGAGGGTCACCATGCCGGCGCGGGGCGTGGCGCCTTCGTCGCCGCCCGCGATCATGTGGGCCGACATCACCGCCGCCCCGGCGCTGGTGCCGGCGACGGGCATGCCGGCGTAGAAGCGGTCGTGCAGCAGCTGCGCCGCCGGTGTGCCACCCATGATGGTGGTGAGGCGCAGCTGGTTGCCCCCGGTGATGAAGACGCCGTCGGCATCCTCGAGCCGGGAGAGCCAGTCGCGATCATCGCAATCGGAGCGGCGCTGGAAGTTGAGCGCGCGGGCGTACTTCACGCCGTGCCTGGCGAACTGCTTCTCGTACCAGGCCCCCATGTCCGGCTCTTCCGAGGCGGTGGGGATGACGGCAATGACGGGGTTGCGCGAGCCACAGAGCTCGATGAAGCGCTGCAGGATGCTGGCATCGGTGAGCTTGCCGCCGATGGGGATGAGCCAGCCTTTGCGCGTCGTCGGGGGTGTGGGCATGTCGGAAGGTACCGATCTCAGGACGGCGGGGCAGCCCTTCACGGCGGTGGCCGGCTTCTTCTCTTGCGCGCACCGCGACGAGGTCGCGTCTAAGAGTCCGTTCGGATCGCCGGCTGCGGCTCGCTACGCGCTGCTGAGAAAGTGTTCACGCGGGGGGCGCAGGGGACGCGGAGGGGTCTGGCGCTCTAGGGGCGAATGTGGCGCTGGGCGAAGGGGTTTGGCTTTGGGGTGGTGGTCGGGTTAGGAGATGGCGTTCGGGTGGTGAGAGGGGTGGACGCTTTCGCGCGCGGTGGTGCGGGGGGATGGGGGGCGGTAGCGTTGGCGGGATGACGACTGACGGGGTGGGAATCGAGGCGGTGGGCGGCGGCGCGGAGGGGATGACGCTGCTGCTCAATGGCGACGTGTATGCGCCGGAGCATCTGGGGCATCAGCACATCCTGACGGGTGCGGGGCGCATCCTGTGGATGGGGACGGACCGGCCCTCGTTTCCGGCATACCTCGGCGTGCGCGAGGTGGATCTCGAGGGGCGCCGGGTGATTCCGGGGCTGATCGACGGGCACTGTCACATCACCGGCGGCGGCGGGGAGGCGGGGCCGGCGAGCAAGGTGCCGGCGCCGCTGGCCGAGTCGTACCGGAAGGCGGGGGTGACGACGGTGGTGGGGGTGCTGGGGACGGATGACGTGACGCGGAGCACCGCCGAACTGGTGGCCGGCGTGCGCGCGTTGCGGGCGCAGGGGATCAACGCCTGGTGTCACACCGGCGGCTATCACCTGCCGCTGACGACGCTGACGGGGTCAGTGCGGAGTGACATCGTCAACATCGACTGCATCATCGGGGTGGGCGAGGTCGCGATCTCGGATCATCGCTCCAGCCAGCCGACG
>JANMON010000370.1:0-3971 GCA_031369265.1 Gemmatimonadaceae bacterium
AACTTCCAGGACAATGAGCCGAACCAGGGCTGGATCACGCTGGCGCTGACCGACATTCCCGGCACGGCGGCGGTGTATGCCGGCGAAGCCAACACAGTGCAGGGCGGAGTGGACGTCACCACTGTCACGCCGGTAGCTGCGAAGGAAATCAGCGAAGCGTTCGATGAGCCGCTGACGATGGCGGACGTGCTCGCCATCGTGGATCCGTTCATCGTGTGATTTGAGGTTGAAACAAGTGTTGGACGCGCCTGCTGCTGTCGTGGCAGGCGCGTCCTTCGCGTTTTACGCGAGCCGTTCCTCCATCTCGCGCACCGCACTCAGTTTCAAGCAAAGCACGAAGATTGCACAGAGTCTTTGCTTGGGTCGCCTTTTCATCACGTTGATTCCTGAGAGCGGTTTCATGCGATACAGTGAGTGCTATATGCGAGTGCCTGCTCCCGCCGTCGCCCGACTGGCAGGTGCAACTCTGTTGGCGGTGGCAATGGTCGCGTGCGGTGGCGAATCACGAGCGCGCAGCGATAGCGCGTCGATGGCGGTCAGCGGAACTGATTCGCTGCGTGTCGACAGTGCCGGTGCGATGTCCGGTGCTGCGGCACCGTCAGCGGACCAGAAGAAGGTGCTCGACGAGCTTGGTACCCTCGGCGGAAAACCGCTCGAAACGCTCAGCGCCACTGAAGCGCGGAAGCAGCCCACGCCGACGGATGCCGTCATGAGCGTGCTGAAGAAGGCTGAGACCCCGATCACACCGGAGGCTGTCGGCAAGGTCGTCAATCGCAAGATCCCAGGTGCTGACGGCAACATCGCGGTGCGCATCTACACGCCGTCGGGCACCGGTCCGTTCCCCGTGATCGTCTACTACCACGGTGGCGGATTCGTGATCGCCACCATCGACACGTACGACGCCTCGGCCCGTGCACTCGCGAATGCGGCCGGTGCCATCGTGATGTCCGTGGAGTATCGCAAGGCGCCGGAGAACAAGTTTCCCGCTGCGCATGATGATGCGTATGCCGCGTACGTCTGGGCGGCACGGAATGCGTCGCAGATCGGTGGTGACACCGCCCGTATCGCGCTGGCTGGTGAGAGTGCAGGTGGTAACCTCGCCCTCGCAACCGCGATGCGGGTGCGTGACAGCGCCGGCGCGCGGATGCCGGTGAGCATCCTCGCCGTCTATCCCGTGGTCGGCAATGACACCACCACCGCCAGCTACGTGCGCAACGCCGACGCGAAGCCGCTTAACCGGCCGACGATGACCTGGTTTTTCAGGCAGTACACGCGGACGCCTGCTGATGCACAGGATCCGCGGCTCAACATCCTGGGCGCGAACCTGAAAGGACTGCCACCGGTGACGATCGTGCTAGCCGAGATCGATCCCCTGCTGAGCGAAGGGGAGCAGTTGAGCGGTAAGCTGCGTGATGCCGGTGTGACCGTGACCTCGCGCACCTTCCCGGGCACTGCGCACGAATTCTTCGGGCAGGGCGCGGTGGTGCCGTCGGCCAAGGACGCAGTGCAGTTCGCTGCCGAGGGTCTGAAGGCCGGCTTCCGGAAGTAGTCATCGACGGCATCGTGTGGCGCTGGTCTGCGTCACCCGATGCTATCGTTTCCTGGCCAGCATCGTCCCGCGGCAGGTGGCCGCGCCACAGTGACACGGGAATCGCCGCTTCGCCGCCGGAGTATGGCGCTCGGTGAGCGTGAATGCGTAGTCATACGCCAGCTCCTCACCGGGCCGCACGTCGCGAATCGTCTCGATCCAGATGCGGCCGTCGTCGATCACGGCGTCGCAGTTCGGGTCGCAGGAGTGGTTGATCCAGCGGGCATCGTTGCCGTCCACGGCGGCGTCGTTGACCACCCACTCGTCGATCGCGAACAGGAAGGTGTGATGCCGCTCACCCGGCACGTCGGGATAGCGCGCCTCGGCCTGTGCTGGCGTCAGGCGTTCACCCGCATACTCCACAAGCCGGGTGCCGGCGGGGATGTGATGGGTGGCGAACGCGCCCACCCCCTGCATGGGGGAGGGGCGCATCTCGAAGGGCGGGGACTCGGTTGCGTCGTACATCGGCATGCGTCAAATCTGGCGCCGCCAGTGCCGATCGCGGAGCGGGGCGCGCCTCGCCGCCCGGCGCGCAGCGTGTCACCTTTCACGGCCATGAGCGCACCACTGAAACCGTCCGTCGTCGATCGAACCGCGTTCCTGCGCGTGGTGTCGATCTACAAGTTCGCCCAGACGGCGGTGCTGGTGGCCCTCGGCCTGGCCACGCTGCGTCTCGTCAATCCCACGGTCGTGCTGTCGTTCGCCGAGTGGGTGCAGGACCTGCCCGTGGGATACGTGCAGCATGTTGCCGAGCGGTTCCTGAACTGGATCTCCGGGGGGTCGCACTCCGATCGCGTGGTCCTGCTGGCGGCGGCCCTGTTCGGGTACGCGGCGCTGTTCCTGATCGAGGGTGTGGGACTGTGGCTGCAGCGGCGTTGGGCCGAATGGCTGACGGTGATCGCCACCGCCACCCTGATCCCGCCCGAGTTGTACGAGTGCACCCAGCACCCCTCGCCGACGCTCTATGCGCTGTTGGCGGTGAACGTGGCCGTGGTATGGATGCTGGCCAAACGCCTGCAGCACGAGCTGGCGCAGGATGCGCTGCGGCGCGCGGCGCACGTCCACGGGGGCACGCCCCCGGCCCAGTCCACGTCATTTCGGCCCACGGACGCGGTGTAAAGCGAGCAACAGGTCACATCGGGCCCGCATTCGGAGGGCCGACCGTGTAAGTTGCATAGCTTATGACACTGAGTCCCACAAGTTCCGATAATCCCGAGAGCGGCTTTTCCGGTCTCGGTCTCGATCCGCGCCTCGTTGGCGCATTGGCAGGGCTGGGCTACGAAGAGCCGACGCCGATTCAGCGCGAGGCGATTCCGCCGCTGCTGGCTGGCAGCGACATCCTGGCGCAGGCCGCCACCGGCACCGGCAAGACCGCCGCGTTCGCGCTGCCGCTGCTGCACCTGGTCGATACCAACGCGCCCGCGCGTACGCGCACCAAGGCGCTGATCCTGACGCCGACGCGCGAACTGGCCATGCAGGTGGCTGAGGCCGTGCACAAGTACGGCAAGGCGATGGGCATCATCGCGCTGCCGATCTACGGTGGCTCGGCGATGGACACGCAGATTCGCGCGCTCCGCCGTGGCGTGGACGTGGTCGTCGCGACCCCGGGCCGTGCCCTCGATCACATCCGTCGCGGCACGCTGCTGCTCGACGCAGTGCGCATCGTGGTGCTGGACGAGGCCGACGAGATGCTCGACATGGGCTTCGCCGAGGACCTCGAGGCGATCCTGGCCGCCACGCCGAAGGAGCGCCAGACGGCGCTGTTCTCGGCCACCGTGGCGCCACGCATCGCGCAGATCGCCCGCAAGCACCTGCGCGACCCGATAACGGTGCGGATCGACAAGGCGAAGGTCGAGCCGGGCCAAGTGGCGAAGGTGCGTCAGGTGGCGTACATCGTCCCGCGCGCACACAAGATGGCGGCACTGGGCCGCGTGCTCGACATCGAGCAGCCGACGTCGGCCATCATCTTCTGTCGCACGCGGACCGAGGTGGACGAGCTGACCGAGACCATGAATGCCCGCGGATACCGCTGCGAGGCGCTGCATGGTGGCCTGAGCCAGGACCAGCGCGATCGCGTGATGAAGAAGTTCCGCGCCAACAAGACCGACCTGTTGGTGGCCACCGACGTGGCGGCACGCGGCCTCGACATCCAGCACGTCTCGCACGTGGTGAATTACGATGTGCCGACGTCGACCGAGGCGTACGTGCACCGCATCGGCCGCACTGGTCGCGCCGGTCGTGTAGGTGTCGCGATCTCGCTGGCCGAGCCGCGCGAACACCGCATGCTGCGCAACATCGAGCTGGCGACGAAGTCGAAGATCGAGATCGCCACGGTGCCGACGGTGGCCGACCTGCGCACGCGCCGGCTGGAGCTGACCAAGGC
>JANMON010000012.1:0-12539 GCA_031369265.1 Gemmatimonadaceae bacterium
TGATACTCGTCCACCAGCGTGGTGCCGGACATCAGCCGGTTGTCGGTGTTGAGGCAGACGTTCATGCCGCGTGCGAGGAACTGCTTCAGCGGATGGGTTTCGTAGCGGTCCGTGGCGCGGGTCTGCACGTTGCTGGTGAGGCAGAGTTCGAGCGCGATGCCCCGTTCGTGAATTTCCTCCAGCAACTCCGTGTCCTCGAGCAGGCGGGTGGCGTGCCCGATGCGATGCGCGTGGCAGTCATGGACCGCCTGGCGGATCGATTCCGGGCCATCCCCCTCGCCGGCGTGACAGGTGCAGGCCAGGCCGTGCTCCGTGCAGTACTCGAATGCGGCGGCATGGCGCGAGGCAGGATTCCCCAGCTCACCGCCGGCGAGGTCGAAGCCCACCACGCCGCGATCCTTGAAGTCCACCGCCAGTTTCGCCAGCTGCAGCGAGAGCGCCGGGTCGTAGTGCCGCAGGCTGCAGACGATCACGCGGGCGGTGATGTCGGCCTCGCGCTGAGCCGCCGCGATGCCACGCAGCGGCGCCTCGACGGCCTGCTCGAGCGTGAGCCCCTGCAGCGTGTTGAGGGGCGGTGCGTACCGCATCTCGAGGTAGCGCACGCCTTCGGCCGCCGCGTCGATGGCCAGTTCGTACGCCATGCGCTCCAGCGCCTCCGACGTCTGCATCACCGACAGCGTGGTGTCGAAGCGCAGCAGGTAGTCCTCGAGGTTGCGGGCGTCGTCCACCCGCATGAACTCCCGCAGCGCATCGGCGTCGTCACGCGGCAGCGCCACGCGATACTCGCGCGCCAGCTCGATCATCGTCTCGGGACGCACCGATCCATCGAGGTGACAATGCAGCTCGGCCTTCGGCAGCCGGCGCAACAGCGCACGATCGGTGGCCACGAGGGACGGGCTCACGTGGTGGTCTCGGCGTCGCGGATGCGGCTCGAGACGACGCGGTAGATCACGCCCCCGTAGACCGGCGTCTCCGGCGGCACCGGCAAGCCGCGACTGTCGGTGATGAGGCGCGTCCCGGCCGCGATCGCGTCGGCTTGGCTGGCATCAGCGACGCGCACCGCATCGAGCGCGGTGGCATCGGCAGGCAGGTCGTAGCCGCGGGCATTCACGTACACACGAACGGAAGTCATGCTGAGGCGGGAAAGGTCATGGGGTCACGGCCTGGATGCGATCGAGGGCGGGAGGCGCGACACCCTGTGGACGCGCGCGCACGTACTCCACCAGCGCGTCGAGGTCCACGATCTGGGTGTCGAGCACCGCGGCTGCCTTCTTCGCCAGCGCCAGGCCATCACCCCCGGTGGCCATGTAGTCGTTCATGGTGATGGTGTAGGTCCGCTTCGGATCGAGGGTGCGCCCGCCGATGATCACGCTCAGCAGACGGTCGTCAGCCGGTCGGCGTGGATCGTAGCGCAGCTCGACTCCGCTGACGTGATCACGTGGCGTCGCACCAGACACCACCTGCGCCAGGTACGCGCGCAATGCATCGCCTCGCACGCGCAGCGTGACCAGCGTGTTCCCGAACGGCTGCACTTCATACAGGCGCCCGTAATTCACGTCACCGGCCAGCAGGTTGGCCCGGATGCCGCCGTTGTTCACGATGCCGATGTCGCTGCGCGTCCGTTCGCGAATGGCATCCGCGATCAGGTTGCCGAGGGCATACTGGTTGCCGTCGCGCCGCATGTCGGCGACGATGCGCCCGACCGGCCGCGCGATGATCGCCGCCACCGCCTCGATCGCGCCGCGTGCGATCCGCTCGGCCTGTGCATCGGGCACGATGCTGTCGGCCAGCACGTCCACCACGTCGCTGCGCAACACCCGCGACGCGGCGATGTCGCCGGGCTGCCGGGCACTGGTGTCACCGATGGCGAGGTCCACCACGTCGATGGCGGCGCCGCTCGAGCGCGCCTGCACGATCGGCACGCCACGCAGGCGGGTGTTGACGAAGCTGTGCGAGTGGCCGCTGACGACCACGTCCACCGGTTCGGTGAGTCGATTCACCATGTCGAAGATCTCGCCGGTGCAGACGCCCTGCGCGGTGCAGAATCCGCCCACGTGCCCGGTGACCACGATCACATTGGCGCCCGCCGCACGCAGCGCCTTCGCCCGTGCGCTGACCACCGGTGCGGTCTCGAGGAAGCGCACGTCGGTGACGTTGATGGCTCGCGTGGTGGCCGGCGTCTCGATGGTGCTGATGCCGATGATGCCGACGGTGAACGGTCCGCGCTGCACGATCGTGTCCTGCCGGATCCATGGCAGCAGGTTGCCGAGCGTGTCGCGAATGTTGGCGCTGAGGATCGGGTACGACGCCTGGCGGATACGGGCGCGGAGCGTGTCCTGTCCGTAGTCGAATTCGTGATTGCCGAGCGCCGCGGCCGTCATGCCGAGCGAATCGAACAACGTGACCACGGTGCGGCCGTAGGCGAGGTTCGAGGCCGGCGTGCCCTGGAACTCGTCGCCGCCATCCACCAGCACCGACCAGCAGGCGGGTGGCGCACACTCGGCCTGTGCGCGCCGGATGGTGGCGACGAAGGCACCGGCGCCGCCGTAGCGCAATCCACGCGCACCCGGTCGTGGCTCGAAGCCGCCGTGGAAGTCGTTGGTGCCGATCACGCGCAGTCGCACCGCGGGTGATGGCGTACCACTGCTGCCACCGAACGACGCCAGCGCTGCGGCTTCCGCGGCGGCGGGCACGATGCGCCAGTTGGTCGCAGCCCAGTCGGCGGGATCGAGGCGTCCCGCCTTGCGGACGGCATCCACGATCATCTCGCGGATGTCGCCCTTCGATTCGTACACCAGCGGCGCACCCGCCAGCATCGCATAGCCGCCACCACCGGTCTGGCGGTAGTTGCTGAGTGCAATCGTGAACGCATCGCTGTCGGTGACCGGCTTGCCGTTGACTGCCAGCGCGGTGATGCGTTGGCCCACCGGCTTCGACAGATCGATGTCATACGATGCGCCGACCACCATGTCGAAGTTGTACCCCGGCACGGCCGCGTTCACCAGCGAACCACTGCTGCCCGGCGCCCACGTCTTCCAGTACCGCGCGCTGTGTTCGAGGAACGCACGCAGCTGTGCCCCGCTGATGCGCACGGCACGCAGCGTGTTCTCGTACGGATAGAGCTTGGCGATGCGCGCCACCGTCACGGTGCCGCTGTCGAGTCCTGCCTCGAGCGAGAATGCCGGGCTGGCCGCCAGCTGCGCGCCCGACACCCGCCGCATCACTTCGCCCACCAGGTCGGTGATCGGCACGTCGGTGGCACGTGCCTTGTCGGATCGCCAAGCCACGCGCGAGACACCGATCGACTCCGCCACGTACGCCAGCGCCGCGCGATGGGCCGACTCGGTGGCGCGCAGCACCGCTGGCGACTCGGTGTGCCCGGCCACCTTCACCGACTGTCCTCGCGATGCGGTCACCGACCATCGCCCGGCACGACGCGTGAGGTCGAGTGTCGCGACCGCCACCGTGGCAGCGTAATTCCGCGCCTGCACCAGGCGGACGCCATTCACCACGGTGTCGATCATCTCGCGATGCGAGTGTCCGTACACGACGAGGTCGAGCTCCGGCACCTGCTGCGGCAGCTGACCGACCACGTTCTCGCCCGGCAGTCCGGTGCTGGCGGTGTCGTAGCTGGCCGCCCCATCGAGGCCGGCATGAACCACCGCCACCACCACATCGGCCCCAGCGCGTCGCGCCTTCGCCGCGGCACTGCGGAGCGCTGGGATGATGTTCGTGTAGCGGATGCGACCGCGCACATTGTCGCGATCCCAGACCATCACGCCCGGCGTGGTGGCTCCGATGATGCCGACGGTGACGTCACCACGTCGCACCAGCGTGTAGGCCGGCAGCGCGTCGGCCGGGCGCGTGGCCACGGCGTTGGCGGACAGGAATGGAAAGCGCGCGGCCCGAAAGGCGCGCTGCATCACCGGCAGGCCGTAGTTGTATTCGTGGTTGCCCACCGCCGCCGCGTCATAGCGCATGGCGTTCATGGCGGCGATCACTGGATGGGTCGCGGTGCCACGGGCACGGGCCGCCACCGTGGTGAGCGGATTGCCCTGCAGCAGGTCGCCGGCGTCCACCAGGACCACGTCGCCGGGGCGCGCGGCGCGGATCGAGTCCACGATGGTGGCGGCGGCGGCGAGGCTGTGCGCCGAATCCGGCCGGGTGTCGTAGTAGTCCCAGCCGCGCAACCGTCCATGCACGTCGGTGGTCGCAACCACGACCAGGGAGCGTGTGACCGGCAGGGCTTGCGCCCCGATCGTCCCGGCGGCGGTGAAACACGCGGCCAGCGTCACCAGACGCCGACGGCGCACTGTCATGAGCGTCATGGAGGGAAGCTAGCGGGCCACCGGGGAAGTTCGTAGGGCGCCGTGCCGCGGCCATGCCCCGCCCGCGACTCGCCCCGGCCGCGGCCGGGTAGATTGCCGGGAGCCGCGTGGGCACCGTCCGGTGCGCCGATACGGAGTCGTGACCGGATCATCACGAATAATCACACAGTCACGAATCACACTGTGCCCGTGACGATGGAGGTGCCGTGCCGAACCGCCCGCTGATGATCGGAATTGCCGGAGGCACCGGCTCCGGCAAGACGACCGTCGCCCGACGGGTGGCGGCGGCACTTGCCGACTCGTCGGTGGCGTTCGTGGAAATGGACTCGTACTACCGGAACTTCACCAGCCGGACCGTGCACGAACTTGCGCACATCAACTGGGACCACCCGGACGCGTTCGACATCGACCTGTTCGTGGCGCAGCTGGATGCGATGGCCGCCGGGCAACCGGTGCAGAAGCCGGTGTACGACTACACCATCCACGCCCGCAGTCCGGAGACGGTGCGGATCGCGAAGGCGGACGTGGTGGTGGTGGATGGGATCCTGCTGTTCACCGACGAGCGGGTACGGCAGCGCCTGGACGTGAAGGTGTTCGTGGACGCGGATGCCGACATCCGACTGGTACGCCGCATCAAACGCGACATGGCCACCCGTGGCCGCCCGCTGGACGAGATCCTGGAGCAGTACGTGAACACGGTACGACCGATGCACCTGCAGTTCATCGAACCAAGCAAGCGCTGGGCGGACGTCATTGTCCCGCGCGGTGGTCACAACACAGTGGCGATTGAGATGATCCTGGCAAAGATCCGGCAGCGACTGGCGACGAGCGGCGCGCCGCACATCCCGATGGTGACCGACGAGCGGCGGCAGACCGTCACCGGCGCGCACACCGCCATCGAAGGGCATCGCGCATGACCGCGCCAGCCCAGCACGTGCAGGAGCGGATCCTGGTCGTCGACGACGAGCCGGACATCGTGGCGCTGGTCGCCTACCACCTGGCCAAGACCAACTACCGCGTGTCGACCGCCTCCAACGGCACGGACGCGCTCTCCATCGCGCGCAGCGAGCGGCCTTCGCTGCTGGTGCTGGACCTCATGCTGCCCGGCATGAGTGGCTTCGACGTGCTGGAACACATCCGCGCCGAGGAAGCCACGCGCCACATCGCGGTACTGATGCTGACCGCGCGGAAAGAAGAACAGGATCGCATCCGCGGTCTCTCGCTCGGCGCCGACGACTACCTCACCAAGCCATTCAGCCCGCAGGAACTGGTGCTGCGCGTCGGAGCGATCCTGCGCCGGACCTCCGGCGCGGCCGAAGCGCCGGCCGACCTGCTGCAGATCGGCCCGATCCGCATCGACCGCGCCGCCCACCGGGTGGCGATCGAGCAGGACGAAGTGGAGCTCACGCCCACCGAGTACAAGCTGCTGATCACGCTCGCCGAGCGGCGCGGGCGCGTGCAGGCGCGCGGCCACCTGCTGGAAACGGTCTGGGAAGCGGCCCCCGACATCCAGACGCGCACCGTGGACATGCACATCCAGCGCCTGCGCACGAAGCTGGGTGAGGCTGGTGACCTGATCGAGACCGTGCGTGGCTTCGGCTACCGGATGCGGAGCGCCTCGACGCGCTGAGGCCGTCCGCGTTGCGGCACGCACCGGTAAGTTCCGCCCGTGCGCCTCACTACCCGACTCCTGCTGGGCCTCGTCCTCGGCGTGTCACTGCTGCTGGCGGCGGTGATCGCGGTGCTCGATCGACGGTTGTATGCCCGCATCGGCGAGCAGCAGGTGGGCCAGCTCCAGAGCGAGGCGCGCCTGCTGGCCGCCCAGTGGACCGATCGCGCTGCAGCTGACGCCATTGCCGACGCTGCGGGCCTCGCGACCGGGCATCGCGTCACGCTGATCGGTGTCGATGGCGTGGTGCTGGGGGATTCCGAGTTCGACACGCCGCGACTGGAGCGGCTCGAGAATCATCGCAACCGGCCCGAGGTGCGCGATGCGCTGGCACGCGGTACCGGGCAGGCGCGGCGCGTGTCGGCGTCGGCCGGCGACGAGGAGTTGTACGTCGCGGTGCAGATGCCGCTGGGTGTCTCACGTGTCTCGGTGCGCACACGTGATGTGGAGGAGCTGTTCGCCCGTTCGCGCTTGGACATCCTGCTGGTGGGTGTGGGTGCGATCGTGGCGGTGGCGATCTTCGGCTTCTTTTTCTCGCGCTCGATCACCCAGCCGATCATCGAGCTGCGGGATGTGGCGCAATCACTGGCCGCCGGTGATCTCTCGCGTCGCCCTGCCCTGTCGGCACCGGGTGAAGTGGGCGACCTGGCGCGGGCGGTGCACCGCCTGGCCGAGCAACTCGGTGCACGCCTCGCCACGCTGGAAGCGGAAGAATCGCTGCTCACGGAGTTGTTCGATTCGCTGACCGAGGGTGCGATCGCGGTGGACTCGAGCCGGCAGGTGATGCGCATCAACGACGTGGGGCGGGTGCTGGCGAGTGTGGATGGCCAGGTGCCGTTCTCGGTGGACCGCCTGCCCGACGATGCCGAGCTCCGGGATGCGCTGCAGCGTGCGCTGTCCGGCCAGGTGGTGGAGCCGCGCGAGGTGCTGCTCAACGACCGAGCGGTGTCGCTGGTGGCGCGCCCGCTCACCGATGGCGGCGCGGTGCTGGCGATGTACGACCTGACGCCGATTCGTCGGCTGGAACAGGTGCGTCGCGACTTCGTGGCCAACGTCAGCCACGAGCTGCGCACGCCACTGACGATCGTGGGCGGCTATGCGGAAACCCTGGTGGAAGATGCGGAGGTGCCGGTCACCAGCCGGCAGGCCTTCCTGCGCACGATCCTGTCCAACACCCGCCGCATGCAGCGCATCGTGGATGACCTGCTGGACCTCAGCCGCATCGAGTCCGGCGGATGGCGGCCCAACCCGGTGTGGTGTCGCGTGCCCGACGTGGTGGCCGACGTGATGCTGGCCGTGAAGCCGGCCGTCGAAGGGAAGGACGTGGTGGTGCGGGCCGACATTGCCAGCGACGCGGAACGTGTCTACGCCGATCCGACCGCGCTGCGGCAGGTGCTGGGCAACCTGGTGGAGAATGCGGTGCGGCACACTGCGGACGGGAGTGTGCGGGTCGTGGCGCGACGCGAGGGCGACCGACTCTCGCTGGCGGTCACCGACACCGGCGTCGGCATCCCGCCCGAGCACCTGCCGCGCATCTTCGAGCGCTTCTATCGGGTGGATCCCGCCCGCTCGCGGGAGCAGGGAGGCACGGGGCTTGGGCTGGCCATCGTGCGGCACCTGGTGGAGGCACACGGCGGTATCGTGACGGCCGAAAGCAGCGCCGGGGTGGGGACCACGATCTGCACCACCTGGCCGCCCCCTGTCACGGCCGTGTAACGAGCCCCGCGCGGTCCCTGCGTGACGCGCGTTACACGTCCGTTGCACGAATGCGGCGGTCCCCGTCACAGAAGAGCGCGAACGTAACGGTGCATGCTCCGGCATGAGGATGGGCGACGGTTCTGAGCCCATCGGATTCCCCGAATCGATTCGCGAAGCCTATGTCGCTCATTCTCGTTCGCCGGCTGGCACTGTTGTGTGTCGCGGTGCTCGGTCTTTCACAGCAGTCCCTCGCGCAGACGCCGGCCGCATCGGTGGCGCGCGGCAAGATCACCGGTCGTGTGCTCGATCCGCAGGGCAACGGAATGTCGGATGTCGGCATCCAGCTGGTGGGCACCACGGTCGGTGCGCTGTCGGGCGTGGACGGCCGCTTCACGCTGCCGAACGTATCTGCTGGCACCGTCACGCTGCTCGCGCGGCGCATCGGCTTCGCGTCCAAGACCATCACCGGAATCATGGTGAAGGCCAACGAGACGGTCGAGCAGAACATCGCGATGGCACCGGCGACGATGCAGCTGGCCACCGCCACCGTGACCGCGACGCAGGAGCGCGGTTCGGTGAGCGCCGCGCTCGATCGTCAGCGCAACGCCTCGGCGATCATCAACTCGGTCACGAGTGAACAGATCGCGAAGAGCCCCGACAGCGACGCGGCGGCCGCCGTGGGTCGTGTCAGCGGCGTCAGCGTGCAGGATGGCAAGTACGTGTTCGTGCGCGGCCTCGGCGATCGCTACACCACGTCGTCGCTGAACGGCGCACGTCTCCCGAGCCCGGAGCCGGAGCGCAAGGTGGTGCCGCTGGACCTGTTCCCGGCGAGCCTGATCCAGAGCGTCACCACGTCGAAGACGTTCACCCCCGATCAGCCGGGCGACTTCGCCGGCGCCGCCGTGAACATCCAGACCAAGGAATTCCCGGCCAAGCGCACGATCGTCGTCTCGCAGTCCACCGGCTACAACGCGGCGGTGACGGGCAAGAGCACTATTTCGGCCGGCAATCGCGGTCGGGATTACTTCGCGTTCGGCGGCACCACGCGCCAGCTGCCCACCATCGTCAAGCAGTACGGCACCTTCGATCCGCAGCCCGGCCAGGGTGAGCTGAACAGCCTGATCGGCACGTTCCGCAACCGCTGGAGCGCCACGCCGACCACCGGCACGCCAAACGGCAGCTTCGGCATGTCGATCGGTGGCAGTGACCCGGTGCTTGGCCAGCGCATCGGCTACCTGCTGAGCGGCAACTACGCCGTGCAGCAGAACATCAAGGAACGCCAGGTGCGCGCCTATGCACTGGCGCGCGCCGGCACCGAGGAAGTGGATCGCTTCGAGGGCACGTCCGCGGGCACCGGTGTGCTGTGGGGCGGCCTGGCGAACTTCAGCACCTTCCTGGGCCGCAACACCAAGGTCTCGCTCAACAACACGTACAACCGCACCAGCGACAACGACGCCCGCGTGGAGACCGGCGAGAGCGAGAACCTCGGCACTCGGCTGAACATCACCCGCCTGCAGTACGTCGAGCGCATGATCCGCAGCTCGCAGCTGGCTACCGAGCACTCACTGTTCGACGGGCGCCAGCAGCTGGACTGGGCGGTCACCGCGTCAGGTGTCACGCGCAAGGAGCCGGACCGTTCGGAGTTCGTGTATACGCAGAACGGCAACGCGGCACCGGAGTGGTTCGCGATCGGCAACGAGGGTGCGGTGCGCACCTTCGGTGACCTGGCCGAGGAGAGCTACGAAGGGCAGGTGAACTACCGGATGTCGTTCTTCGATCCGAGCCGCGAGCTGAAGGTGAAGTTCGGCGGGCTGTATCGCAGCACCGACCGCCGCGCCCTGAACAACGTGTACAGCGTGCAGGGCTTCGGGCTCACGAATGCCGAACGGCAGCTGTCACCGGAAGCCATCTTCGACGGCCGCTTCACGCAGCCGGGCAGCGATGACCTGCGCCTGGTGCCGCTGGCGCAGGGTGGCAGCTACACCGCCGAGGATCGCCTTGCGGCCGGGTACGTGATGCTCAACTGGCAGGTGCGCCCGCGCGTGAACGTGGTCACCGGTGCGCGACTCGAGAGCTCGAATGTGACCGTGATCGCGTCACCGACGATCGGACCGCCGGTCACCACCAAGCCGTCGTTCACCGACGTGCTGCCGTCGCTGTCGGTGACGGTGCAGGCCAGCCAGAACCAGAACCTGCGCTTCTCGGTGTCGCAGACGCTGGCGCGCCCCGAGTATCGTGAGCTGGCCCCGCTGCAGTTCCGCGACGTGCTGGGCGGTGACAACTTCCTCGGCAATGCGAACCTGGTGCGGTCGCTGATCCGCAATGCCGACATCCGCTGGGAATGGTTCCCGACCCGCAGCGAAGTGTTCAGCGTGTCGCTGTTCGGCAAGCAGTTCGAGAACCCGATCGAGCGCATCTACCTGGGCACGTCGGGTACACGCATCGTGTCGTACCAGAATGCCGAGAGCGCCACCAACGTCGGCGTGGAGCTGGAGGCGCGCACGGGCCTCGGCAAGCTGGCCTCGGCACTGGACAACGTGAGCCTGTTCACCAATGCCACGTTCATGCAGAGCGACATCAAGCTCCGGCAGGGCCTGGCCAGCGTGACCAGCGCCAACCGCGCGATGGTTGGCCAGGCACCATACATGATCAACGCCGGCGCGACGTGGAACAGCACCAGCGGTTCCACCAGCGCCACGCTGCTCTTCAACACCGTCGGTCCGCGTATCATCGATGCCGGTGTGGTGCCGCTGCCAGACGTGAAGGAACAGGCGCGCAATGTGGTGGACTTCTCGCTCCGCTTCCCGGTGGCCGGCAGCTTCAGCGGTCGCTTCGATGCCAAGAACCTGCTCGATGCGCAGTATCGCGTGACGCAGGGTCCGGTGACGCGCGAGAGCTACTACAGCGGCCGCACGATGTCGCTCGGCTTCAGCTACCAGCCGTGAGCTGATCGCCGCAGGATTGGCAATGCAAGGCGGGCCTGGGTGCAGCGATGCATCCGGGCCCGCCTTGCATTCGTGACGGTCCCGCGGCGGTGTGACGCGACCGTGACCGCGACGTGGAATTGCCATGACAGAAACACGGGAATTTTCAGCATGCCCTGAGTGCGGGGCGCTATCTCATCCAACACATCCAGTCGAGATGCTCATGACGTTCAAGATCCGTACGCTGTCTGCCAGCTTCTTGGCCGGTGCCGCGCTGCTGCTGTCGGCTTGCGGCAGTGACGGTCCGACCGAACCGCAGGACCTGCCACCGACGAACGCCGTCGTGGCACCGAGGTCGGCCACCAGCGCTACCATCTCATGGGGTGCCGTCACGGGCGCGACCAACTACGTCGTGCAGCGTGCGCCGGGTGCCAGCGGCGGGACGTTCGTCACGGTCTCACCGGCGACGCTCACGGCGACCACGTTCATCGACACTGGCCTCGAGCCGAACGCGGCCTATCGCTATCGTGTGCAGGCCATTCGTCCCACCGGCCCGTCGCAGTACTCGTCGGAAGTCGCGGTGACCACCAACCAGGCGGGCACGATCGCCGGCATCATCAATGCCAACATCACCGCCAATCGCACGCTCTACGCTGACACGGCGTACAAGCTGAGCGGGTTCATCCAGGTCACCAACGGCGCCACGCTGACGATCCAGCCCGGCACCAAGATCTTCGGTGATTTCGACGTCACCGGTTCCTCGCTCTTCATCACCCGCGGTGCCAAGATCGATGCGCAGGGCACGGCAGCGAACCCGATCGTCTTCACCTCGTCGCGACCGGCCGGCCAGCGCCAGCCCGGTGACTGGGGCGGCATCATCATGATCGGCAACGGCATCATCAACAAGACGGGCACGATCACGATCGAAGGCACCGGCAACGGCGCCAACAATCCCGCCCAGGTTTACAGCGGTGGCACCGACAACGCCGACAACAGCGGCATCCTGCGCTACGTGCGGGTCGAGTTCGCAGGGTACGCCACCGCCACCAACCAGGAGCTCAACTCCTTCACGTTCGCCGCCATCGGCAGCGGCACGCGCATGGAATACCTGCAGACGCTGGCTGGCCTGGATGACAGCTACGAGTGGTTCGGCGGCGCAGTGGACGGCAAGTACCTCGTCAGCTACGAGTCGGGTGACGATCACTTCGACATCTCCGAAGGCTACGTCGGCCGCCTGCAGTACCTGATCGCCAAGCAGACGCGCATCATCCCGCCGCGCGCGGCGGCCGGTTCGCCCTCCAGCGATCCGCAGGGCATCGAGAATGACGGCTGCGATGGCGCCGGCTGCAGCAACGGCCAGAACTCCACGCCGCTGACGGTGCCGGTGATCGCCAACTTCACGCTGTACGGCACCGGCACCACCAATGGCGTCACGCTGCCGGCCAACGGTGGCCGCGGCATGATGCTGCGCCGCGGCACCGGTGGCTTCTACGTCAACGGCGTGATCGGTCGCTTCCCGTCAGCGGCCATCTCGTTCCGCGACACGACCACCTTCCAGCGCCAGACCGAAGGCGTGTTCTCGCTGCAGAACATCCTGATGGTCGAGAACGGCAACGTCTTCGACCCGCAGGTCTTCACCAGCGGCACGATCAGCTCGGTGCGACAGTACACCGCCGATACCACCGCCAACAACCTGCGCACCGCCGCCGGCACCGCCTCGGCGCTGTTCACCAGCGTGGCGTCGGCGCAGCCGGCCAACGGTGCCACGTTCGACTGGTCACCAGTGGCGGGTAGCGCGGCCGCCAGCGGCGGCTTGGCCATCTTCACGGGCACGCTGCAGACGCGCGCCGGCACCGTCGTCACCGGCACCGCATTCCGCGGCGCGGCCGACCCGGCCGGTGCCAAGTGGTGGCAGGGCTG
>JANMON010000027.1:0-3002 GCA_031369265.1 Gemmatimonadaceae bacterium
GCCCTGCCGGCGCTGGAACTGAAGGACGCCAACCTGAGCCTGATCCGGATCGCGCGGGACGTTCGTAACGCCATCCTCGACGAAGACCCGACCGCCATCCGCAAGCGGATGCACGACATCGCACGGTACGACTCGCTGTTCCACGCGGCGTTCACGCGCTACGAGGCGCATATCGTGAAGGCCGAGACGCGGGAGCAGGCGGGCCGGGTGCGCACGGCATTCCGTGTCATCCGTCCCCAGCAGGATGCGGTTGTCGGCCTGGCCCTGGCCGGCAACACCGCTGAAGCGAAATCACGGCTGGTGGTCATTCGCGCCCAGGCCGACTCGATCGACACGCTGATGGACAGCCTGGTGGGCTCGAAACTGGGACTGATGCAGGCGGCCGTCGCCGAAAGCGGTGCCTCCTATCAGTCGTCGATGACCACCATGATCGCCCTGATCGTGGTGGCCCTGCTCTTCGCCGCCGGCGCGGCGATCGGCATCACGCGACCGATCGTCCTCTCACTCACGCAGCTGCGCCGCGTTGCGGACGCCCTCGCCATCGGCGACGTCAGCCAGCAGGTGCACATCACCGCCAAGGATGAACTGCGCCAGCTTGGCGACGCCATGTCCCGCATGGTCGATTCGCAGAAGCAGCTGGCTGCGGCGGCGCAGACCGTCAGTGCCGGCGACGTGTCCACCGATGTCGTGGTGCGCAGCCCGCAGGACGTGCTGGGCCAGTCGTTCCTCGACCTGCAGCACACCATGCGGCGGCTGCTCGGTGAGACGGGCACGCTAGTGGATGCGGCCAAGGCGGGCCGGCTGTCGGTGCGTGGCGACGTGAGCACGTTCCGCGGTGCCTACCGCGACCTGGTGGCGGGCATCAACGACACGCTTGATGCGGTGGTGACGCCGATCAATGAAGCATCCGAGGTGCTGGCGCAGGTCGCACAGCGCGACCTCAGCGCACGCGTCAGCGGTGACTACGCCGGCGATTTCTCACGCATCAAGACGTCCATCAACACCGCTGCATCGACACTCGCCGAGGCCATGTCGCAGGTGCACGTGTCGTCCGATCAGGTGGCGTCGGCCGGCCACCAGATCGCCTCCGGCAGTCAGGCCCTTGCCCACGGTGCGTCGGAACAGGCGGCGTCGCTGGAGGAGGTGGGCGCCAACCTGCACGAACTGTCATCCATCGCCGTGCAGACCGCCACCAGCACCCGCCAGGCGCAGCAGATGACGGCCGCCACGCTGATGCGGGTGGCCGAGGGCCGCGCCAGCATGGACCGCCTGTCGGTCGCGATCGAAAGCATCAAGACGTCCAGTGACCAGACCGCGCGGATCGTGAAGACGATCGATGAGATCGCATTCCAGACCAACCTGCTGGCGCTCAACGCCGCCGTCGAGGCGGCGCGCGCCGGTGACGCCGGTCGCGGATTCGCGGTGGTGGCGGAGGAAGTGCGCAGTCTGGCGATCCGCAGTGCCGAGGCGGCGCGCACAACCGCGGCACTGATCGAGGGTTCGGTACAGAACGCGCAGGAAGGCGTGCTGTACAACGCTGAAGTGCTGGCGCGACTGGGCGACATCGACACCGACGTGCAGAAAGTGGCCACCGTGGTGTCGGAGATCGCGGCCGCCGGCCAGCAGCAGCGCGATGGGGTGCAGCAGATCCGCCAGGCGGTGGAGCAGCTCAACGCCGTCACGCAGCAGGTGGCCGCCAATGCCGAGGAATCGGCCAGCGCCTCGGAGGAACTGGCGGGGCAGGCGGTGATGCTCACGGAGCTGGTGGGCACCTTCCGGCTCGATGCCAGCAAGAAGGCCTCGGCGCCGCAGGTGAAGCCGACGCGCCGGCCACGGGCGGCGGAGCCGATGCGCTTCGTCAGCACGGGCTGACCGCCGCATACGCCGCGCACTGCTGGCCTGCCCTCACGCCGGGCAGGCTAGCTTGCACGGGTGTCTACCACCTGGTCCGCCTTCGCGATCACCGCTCCCGGGATCGCCCCTGTCACCGCCGCTGAACTGACGGCGCTCGGCATTCCGCATGAACCGCCCACGCCTGACGGTGTCGCGTTCACGGCGGACTTCCGCACCATCGCACTCGCCAATCTCTGGCTCCGCACCGCCTCGCGCGTGATCGTGCGACTGGGTGAGTTCAAGGCACAGGGCTTCGCCGACCTCGAAAAGGGCGCCGCGAAGTTACCGTGGCGTCGCGTCCTGTTGCCGGGCCAGACGATCTCGGTGCGCGTCACGTGTCGCAAGTCGCGGCTCTATCACTCCGACGCGGTGGCCGAGCGCATCGTGCGCCAGGTGTCGAAGCACTTCGGCGTCGATGCGCCGGTGGTGCGGCTCACCGAGAGTGACGACGACGATGCGCCGACCGACGAGGCGCAGCGCATCCTCGTGCGCATCGTGCACGACATCTGCACCGTCAGCGCCGACACGTCAGGCGAGTTGCTGCACCGGCGCGGCTACCGCCAGGCGGTGGCCAAGGCACCGCTGCGCGAGACGGTCGCCGCAGCCTGCCTGCTGGCCGTGGACTACGATGGCACGCAGGCCTTCCTCGACCCGATGTGCGGCAGCGGCACCTTCCCGATCGAGGCGGCGATGATCGCGCGCAAGCAGGCCCCGGGCCGCGCGCGTCCCTTCTCGTTCGAGCACTGGCCCGGCGCCGACCGCGACGTGTTGCCCAACCTGCGTCGCGCCACCAAGGCTGCCGGTGAGGACATCGCCGACGTGCCGATCATCGGCAGCGACCGCGATCCGGGCGCGATCCGCATGTCCACCGAGAATGCAGAGCGTGCCGGCGTGGGCGCGATGGTGCAGTTCGAGCAGAAGACCCTCGACGAGATCACGCCGCCGGCCGAGTCGGGGACGTGGTGCAGCAACGCCCCCTACGGCCGCCGGGTGGGGAATGCGGATGCGCTGACCGGGCTGTTCGTGCAGATCGGCAAACTGGCGCGCGGGCCGTTTGCTGAGTGGCGGGTGGCGTTGTTACTGGCCGAGCAGAGTCATGTGAAGGCGCT
>JANMON010000076.1:0-8728 GCA_031369265.1 Gemmatimonadaceae bacterium
GGCGATGGATGAGCGATTCCGCGGCGACCTGTCGGCCGAGGTGTTCGCGAACTCGATCGCGTATGGCGACACGGTGGCGAAACACATCCTGGCCTGGGCCGGGAAGGACCGCTTCAAGCAGCGCACCGGCCTCGCCAAGTACAGCGTGCTCCGCGATGCCCCCGGGCGCTGGATTCCCACACCACCAGCCTACATGGATGCAGTGGAGCCCAACTGGGGCACACTGCGGCCGTTCACGATGGACACCTCGAACCAGTTCCGCCCTGAGCCGCCGCTGGCCTTCGACACCACACGGAGCAGCCCGTTCTGGAAGGAGATGGTGGAAGTGCACGACACGGGCACGAACCTGACCGAGGAGCAGCGCGCGATCGCCGCCTTCTGGGACTGCAATCCGTTCGTGATGCACGTGCAGGGACACACCATGTTCGCCACCAAGAAGATGAGCCCCGGTGGCCACTGGATGGGCATCGTCGGCATCGCAGCGCGGAAATCGAATGCCGACATGGCGCGCGCATCCGAGGCTTATGCCCGCACCGCGATCGCGCTGGCGGATGGGTTCCTCAGCGTCTGGGCGGAGAAGTACGCGAGCAACGTGATCCGTCCCGAGACGATGATCAATCGCTACCTGGACGAATCGTGGCAGCCGTTGCTGCAGACGCCGCCGTTCCCGGAATACACCAGTGGCCACAGTGGCATCTCGACCGCGGCAGCCACGGTCCTGACGCAGCTCTTCGGTGCCGACTTCGCGTTCAGCGACTCCACCGAGGTGGAATACGGGCTGCCGGTGCGAAGCTTCACGTCGTTCGAGCAGGCGGCCAGCGAGGCCGCGATCAGCCGGTTGTACGGCGGCATCCACTATCGTCGCGCAATCGAGCAGGGGCAGCGGCAGGGTCGCAAGGTCGGTGAGCGCGTGCTGGCGACCGTGAAGACTCGCGCCGCCGCGTCCGTCGCCACTGCACGCTGAGCGTTCCGTTGACTGATCCTGCGGCGCTGCGCCGACTCCGCGCCGCGATCGCTCTCGCCGCCGCGGCGCTGCTCGTCGCGGCCTGTGATCGCGGTACCGCCGCCACCGGCACCAGCGCGATCCGCGGCGACTCGACGCCGGTGCCCGCAGGGCCACCGTTGTTCGAGTCGCTGGACTCGGTGGCCACCGGTGTGGCGTTCGCGAACCGGCTGCCGGAAGCGCCCGAGTTCAACATCCTGAACTACCTGTACTACTACAACGGTGGCGGGGTGGCGGTCGGGGACGTGAACGGGGACAGCCTGCCCGACCTGTATTTCTCGTCGAATCTGGAGCCGAACCGACTCTACCTCAACAAGGGCGGATTCCGCTTCGAGGACGTGACGACGAAGGCGGGTGTCGGTGGTCCGCCGGGCTGGAAGACGGGCGTGACCATGGCCGACGTGAATGGCGACGGTCGGCTGGACATCTACGTCTCGGCGGTGCGCTACCTGGGCATGCAGGGGCGCAACATGCTCTACATGAACAACGGCGACGGCACCTTCACCGACCGCGCCGGGCAGTATGGGCTGGCCCATGCAGGCTACAGCACGCAGGCGGCGTTCTTCGACTACGACGCCGACGGTGATCTCGACATGCTGCTGCTCAGCCACTCGACGCACACCGAGCGCTCGATCGGGAATGCCACGCGCCGCGACGTGCGAAACGCGACTGCGGGTGGACGACTTTATCGCAACGAGGGCGCGCGATTCACGGACGTGAGCGCGGATGCCGGCATCTTCGGTGGCATCGAAGGGTACGGCCTCGGCCTGGTAGTGAGTGACCTGAACCTGGATGGCTGTCCCGACATCTATGTCGCGAATGACTTTCAGGAACAGGATTTCCTCTACTACAACGATTGCCGCAAGCACTTCCGGGAGTCGATCGCCAGCGCCACCGGCCACACCAGTCGTTTCTCGATGGGTGTGGACGCGGCGGACGTGAACAACGACGGTCGCCCCGACCTGGTGGTCGGCGACATGCTGCCGGAACGGGAGGAGATCCTGAAGAGCTCCGCCAGCTCCGAGACCTACAGTTTGTTCAAGCTCCGCGTGCGTGCGGGATACCACCCGCAGTACGCGCGCAACACGCTGCAGGTGAATCGCGGCGCAGGGGAATTCAGCGAGGTGGGGTTCCTGGCCGGCGTCGAGGCCACCGACTGGACCTGGTCGCTGCTCTTCGCGGACCTGGATGACGACGGGCAGAAGGACCTGTTCGTGACCAGCGGCATCTTCCGGCGCCCGAACGACCTCGATTACATCAACTACATCGGCAACCAGTCGGTGCAGGCGTCGCTGGCGAAGGGTGTCTCGCGCGAGAATATCGACCTGCTGAAGCAGATGCCCACGGTGCCGGTGATCAATCACGCGTATCGCAACGACGGCAACCTGCACTTCACCGACATGGCCACAGCGTGGGGCCTGGCGCGTCCGGGGTACTCCAACGGTGCAGCCTACGCGGATCTCGACAACGACGGCGCGCTGGACCTGGTGGTCAATAATTACGACGCACCGGCGTCGATCTATCGCAACACGGCGCGGCAGCGCAGCAGGAACGGCTGGCTCACGGTGGCGTTGCGCGGTGCGGGGAAGAACACGGCCGGCATCGGCGCCAAGGTGCGCATCGTGCAGGGCGGTCGCCAGCAGTTTCTCGAACAGAGTCCAACGCGCGGGTTCCAGTCGTCGGTGGACCAGCGCCTGCACTTCGGGCTGGGCGCCAGTACGACGGTGGATTCGCTGGTGGTGATCTGGCCCGACCGGCGCTTTCAGGTGCTGACGGGCGTGACCGGCAATCGCCTGCTGACACTCTCGCAGTCGGACGCGTCGGGCCGCTGGTCCTACGCGCGGGTGCGCACTTCCGCGCCCGTGTTCAGCGACATCACCGACAGCATCGCCGCCGACTACGTCCACGTCGAGAACGACTTCAACGACATGGACCGCGAGCCGTTGATGCCGCACAATCTCTCCACCGAGGGGCCGGCGCTGGCGGTGGCGGACGTGAACGGTGATGGACTGGATGACCTGTATGCGGGCGGTGCCAAGTGGCAAGCAGGCCGACTGCTGCTGCAGCAGGCAAGCGGCGCCTTCGTGCCCTCCGACGCGGCTGCATTTGCACCGGACAGCATCGACGAGGACGTGGCTGCCGTCTTCTTTGATGCCAATGGTGACCGGAAGCCGGACCTCTACGTCGTCACGGCCGGCAACGAGTTCTGGGGCTCGATGAAGGAGCTGAAGGATCGCCTCTATCTCAACGATGGCAGCGGTCACTTCACCAAGGCAGCCGACGCCTTGCCTCCGTTGTTCGACAACGGCGCGTGTGTGGTACCCGGCGACTACGACGGCGATGGCGACATGGACCTGTTCGTCGGCAGCCGCGTGGTGGCGCGGGAATACGGCGTCTCGCCGAAGAGCCACCTGCTGCAGAACGACGGACGTGGCCACTTCACCGATGTCACCGAGACGGTCGCACCAGGATTGCTGCAGGCCGGCATGGTGACATCGGCGGCATGGGTGGACCAGGATCGCGACGGCGCCCTCGACCTGGTGGTGGCGGGTGAGTGGACGCCGGTGCGCGTGTACCGTCAGGAGCGCGGGCGCTTCGTCGATCGCACGCGCGAGGCTGGGCTCGCAGGCAGTGAAGGCTGGTGGAATCACGTGACCGCTGCCGACCTGAATGGCGACGGTCGTCCCGACCTCGTGCTCGGCAACCAGGGGCTCAACGCCTACATCACGGCCTCGGCCAGCCAGCCCGCCGAGATGTACGTGCATGACTTCTTCGGGAACGGCACGCTGGAGCAGATCATCACCTTCTACAAGCATGGGGTGAGCTACCCGCTCGCGACGCGCGACGAGATGGTGAAGCTGATGCCGGCGCTGCGGGCGAAATACCTCACCTACAAGTCGTTCGGCGCCAGCCGCGTGCAGGACATCCTGCCGGCGGACGAGCTGGCGAAGGCCACCGTGCTGAAGGCGCACACCTTCGCCACTGCGGTGGCGATCGCCGCTGCCGACGGGACGTTTTCCCTCACGCCGCTGCCAGTGGAGGCGCAGTTCGCGCCTGTCTACGCGAGCCTCGTCCGCGACTTCGATGGCGACGGCAAGGTCGACATCCTGCTCGGTGGCAACCGGATGGCAGCACCGCCGATGCTCGGCCAGTCGGATGCGAGCTACGGGCAGCTGTTGCACGGCAACGGCGATGGCTCGTTCGCGTCGGTGGAGATGGCGCAGAGCGGCGTACGGGTGCGCGGCGAGATCCGGCACCTGCAGCCGGTGCGCCTGTCGGGTGGTCGCACCGCGATCGCCGTCGCGCGCAACAACGACCGGATCGTATTCCTCAGGACCCGTCAGTGAGCCGGTGTGTTCCTCCTTCCACGCGACGCATGCGCCACCTCAGGATCGCCATGGCCTTCTTCATGTCCGCCCTCGCCGCCTGCGCACCCGGCGCTAATGAACCCGGTGACAGTGCACGCGTGACCACCGCTGCGGTGGACGCCGGCATTCATCCCGAATGGTCGCGCAATGCCGTGATCTACGAGGTGAACGTCAGGCAGTACACACCGGAAGGCACGTTCGCCGCGTTCCAGAAGCACCTGCCGCGCATCAAGGCGCTCGGCGTGGATGTGATCTGGTTCATGCCCATCCAGCCGATCGGATCCCTGCACCGCAAAGGGTCGCTGGGCAGCTACTACTCCATTCGCGACTACACGGCCTTCAACCCGGAATTCGGCACCGAGGCGGAGTTCAAGGCTCTGGTGGACGCGGCGCACGCACTCGGCTTCAAGGTGATCCTCGACTGGGTGGCGAACCACTCCGCGTTCGATCATGAGTGGACTGCTGCGCACAAGGACTGGTATACGCTCAAGCCTGACGGCTCCATCTCGCGCGCGATCGGTGGTGACGGCAAGGAGACCGACTGGAGCGACGTGGCCGACCTGAATTACGGCAACGCCACCATGCGTCAGGCGATGATCGCCGAGATGCGGTGGTGGCTGGAGCACACTGGTATCGACGGCTTCCGTTGTGACATGGCCGGCCTGGTGCCGACGGACTTCTGGACCGAGGTGCGCCGCGCGCTCGACCCGGTGAAGCCGGACCTGTTCTTCCTTGGCGAATGGGAGGATCCGGCGCTGCACGGGGCGTTCGATGCGACGTATTCGTGGGAGTTCTTCCACCTGATGAATGACATCGCATCGGGGAAGCGTCCGGCGTCCAGCCTCGACTCACTGTTCGCGAAGCAGGACACTCTGTTCGCGCCAGGGGATTACCGGCTGACGTTCACGTCCAACCACGACGAAAACAGCTGGGCCGGCAGCGAGTTCGAGCGGATGGGAGCCAACCATCAGGCGGCCTATGTGCTGGGTGCGACGATGCAGCGCGCGATGCCGATGCTGTATTCCGGACAGGAAGCCAGCTTCAACCGCCGACTGAAGTTTTTCGAGAAGGATGTCATCGACTGGACCGGCCCGTCACTGGCCGACTTCTACTCCAAGATCTTCGCACTCCGGCACGCCAACGCGGTGCTGTGGAGTGGTCCGTGGGGTGCACCGCAGGTCAAGCTGCAGACGGACCATGCCGACAAGATGTACGCGTTCGTGCGTGCGAGCGGTTCGCAGGCGGTGGTGGTGATCACCAACTTCGGTGACGCACCACTGTCGGTGCGGTACGACACGTTGAGCGTCCCTGGTGCCTACACCGACTGGTTCAGCAAGTCTGCCGTGACGCTCGCGGCCAGCGGCACGATCGATGTGCCGGCGCATGGGTATCGGGTGCTGGTGCGGTAATTGCCTTGCTCTGCGGCGCTGAGACCGCAACCACTCGAACTGCAAGAGCTGAACTGCAACGGCGTGACACAAAGGCACGAAGACACAAAGTCACAAAGGATTGCGTGATGCTTCGACGTGCTGGCGCCAAGATGATGCTTGCTGGTCGGCAATGGCAGAGAATGGGACGGTGACGCTCAACACGTCGCGATGTCATTCAAATCATACGTGTGATGGACACCGACCGCTTTGTGCCTTTGTGCCTTTGTGTCAAGCAGTTTCCATCGGTGGCGCACTGAGGTCGGTGTCGCACCGCCGAGCGACACGGTAGTCGCGGTCGATGACGATGTCCGCCTGCGCAACTTGTTTCGCGATGATCCCGTGCTCGATCGCCAGCACCTGCGCCACGAACGGTGCATCGATGTCGCGGTTGCGGGCGCGGCGGGCGCCTTCGGTGTCTTGCCACGTGGCTTCGAGGAAGACGCGGATGTCGACGTCGGCCAGCTGCAGCACGTACGTGCCTTCCACCACCAGCACCTCGCACCCCGCCAGCGCGATCACCTGCGTGTCGAAGCGGTTGGCGGGGTAATTCACCTTCGGCCCGGTCAGTGTCTCGGCGCCGCTGCGAAACTCCGCGATGTGCTGCTGGATCAGCGCCACCTGCACTTCCTGCGGCCCCACGCTGGTGATGTCCTGCTCGCGGAACTCGTGGTTGGTGCGCGGTGGCCGGATGAAGTAGTCATCCTGGTGAATGATCGCGGCCGGGATACTGTCGCGGTTCAGCACCAGTGCGAGGTCGAGCGCCGTGACTGACTTGCCGCTGCCCGATTCGCCCGCCACCGCAATCACGGTGCGCGGACCGCGCGGGATGCCGAAGTCGCGGCGTAGAAGCGCCAGCAGGCGTTCGGCACGCTCGATGTAGTGCGAGGCTGGTGGAGCGGCACTCATGCGTGAAAGAGGGTGCGGGTGCTGTCGGAGGCGGCGTGGCTCATGAACACGATGCCGGTGGCGGAGTAGGCCATCTGCGGAGTGCCGAGTGATTCGCCGGTCGCGCCGTGGAAGTACTCCTCGAAGCCGTACTCCGGCGTGCGTGCGAGCTGCGCGGCCGTGAGCTCGGTGAGGCGCGTGAGGGCAGCGGTGCGCCCGGTGTGGGCCAGCGCCAGTGCCAGCCATCCCAGCCAGATCGGCCAGATGCCGCCGTTGTGATACTCGTGTGGCCGATTGCGAAAGCCGTGCAGGTGATAGCGGCTCAGCGCGTCCCAGTCGGGATGACCGGGATCGATCACGGGATGGAACGCCGGCGGCAGGCGCCCCGCATCGAGAAACTCGGCGGTGATCCAATCCAGAGCGGCGGCGCTCATCGCTGGCACGAGGTCGGCGAGGGCCAGCAGGCTGCACGCCGCCAGGTCGAAGATCTCGCGCCGACCGACCGGCGTGAACGACGCCACCGGAAAACAGGCGCCGCCGCAGGCTTCCGGCCAATACGCCTCGTCGATGCGATGCGCGATCTGGGCCGCCTTGTCCACCCAGCCGTGCTCCTCGTAGGTCACGCCCAGCAGCCGCAGCGCCCACGCCCGCAACACCTGGTCGTAAAGGATGTAGCCGTCATAGATGTATTCGTCGGCCCAGTTGCCGCCGGTGGGGATGTAGACGAGGTGCCGGCCGTTGTACTCCAGGGCGTCCAGCACGCGCACGGCGGCGCGCACCGAGTCCTCGAAGTCGTCGGGATTGATCGCGCCGCGGCGAGAGGCCAGCGCCACGCCGAGCAGGTACCAGGTTGCACCGTCGATACGTGGTGCCAGCGACCCGAAGCTGACCTTGGGCGGCAGGCCGTCGCGCAGCTCGAAGTTCGACGCCACCTGCCCCTCGGCCCCCTGCGTGTCGCGCAGCCCTTCCAGCGTGCGCACCAGTCCCGCCGTGATTACCGCGTCGCCCAGCAGCAGTCCCGCCACACCGGCCATCACGCCGTCGCGCGAGAAGATGGCGCGGTAATTCGCGGTGCTGGCCTGCGAGGCGTGGATGCCCCGCGGACCGCTCAGCTCGCGCAGGAGGGTGACGGCATCGGCGTAATGGGGGACGGACACGAGCGCCTCGCGAACGGGTGGTACAGCCCTGCGGTGGACGCTCATTAACACGCGCGGTGGCAGCGTCGCAAGCGTAAGCCGGTGGCTGCCGCCGCGGACCCGCGCCGCGCCCGCGCGGAATGAGCCCGCCCGGCTGGTCGCGACCGTGCCCCCTGCGTACACTGGCAGCGACGCCGTACCGTCGGCCGAGTCACCGTTCCACGCCCGATCACGCGAACCAGGCACCAACCCGATGTCCACTGCGCCAGCCATCACGAGACCGCGGCTCACGTTCGGGCAGATCGTGAACATGAACATCGGGTTCTTCGGGATCCAGTACAGCTTCGGGTTGCAGCAGGGCAACATGAGCCCGATTTATCGCTACCTCGGCGCCGATGAGGCCAGCCTGCCGCTGCTCTGGTTGGCGGGACCCATGACTGGCCTGCTGGTGCAGCCGATCATCGGCGCCATGAGCGATCGCACGTTGAGCCCGCGTGGCCGTCGCACGCCGTACTTCCTGGTCGGCGCACTGCTCTGCAGCGTGGCCCTGTTCGCGATGCCGTTCAGCAGCGCGCTCTGGATGGCGGCCGGCCTGTTGTGGGTGCTGGACGCCGCCAACAACGTCACGATGGAGCCGTATCGCGCCTTCGTCAGCGACCGACTCGACGCCTCGCAGCACTCGATCGGTTTCCTGACCCAGAGCGCATTCACCGGCCTCGGTCAGACACTGTCGTACCTCACCCCGTCCATCCTGGTGGTGCTGGGCATGAATCGCGACGGGGTGAACGGGCGTGGCATCCCGTACATCACCATGGGCGCGTTCCTGATCGGTGCCATCTTCTCGATCAGCTCCATCCTGTGGACCGTCAGGACGACACCGGAGCTGCCGCTCAGTCGTGACGAGGA
>JANMON010000084.1:0-12142 GCA_031369265.1 Gemmatimonadaceae bacterium
GTCAGCGCGAACAGCAGGATCAGCAGCAGCCCCACCCAGAACACGGGGAAGCTGATGCCGAGGTACGTGGCGCCCATCAGTACGCGGTCGAAGGTGCCGGCGGGGCGCAGCGCGGCCAAGACGCCGATACCGATGCCGAGCACGATCGCGATCGTCATCGCGGCAAGGGCGAGTTGCGCGGTCTTCGGGAAGCGCTCGCCGATGTCCTGCATGATCGGGCGACCGGTGATGTAGCTGCGACCCAGGTCGCCGCGCAGCACGCCGCCAGCGTAGGTGGCGAATTGCACCGGCAGCGGTTCGTCGAGCTTCAGTTCCGCGCGCAGCCGTGCGATGGTCACGCTGTCGGCGCGTTCGCCCACCATCTGCTGCACCGGGTCGCCCGGGGCGACGTAGAGCAGCAGGAAGACCGCCACCAGCACGCCCGCCAGCGTGGGGACCGCCAGCAGCAGGCGGCGCGCAAGGAAGGTCACCGCGTGGAGCGATCGATGTTGGCACCGATCATCCGCTGTCCGTTGAAGATCACCGGCGCGGTCCAGTTGCGGAGCCACGGCTGTACCGCATACAACTCGTTGTAGAACAGCAGGAAGACCATCGGCGCCTGCGCGAACGCGATGCTGTCGGCCTGCTGGTAGAGCGCGGTGCGGCGTGTGACATCGGTCTCGCGGCGTGAGGCCGTGACCACCGAGTCGAAGGCGGCATCCTTGAAGAAGCTCACGTTGCCGCCGACGCCGGCGTTCGCCGAATGCAGCAGGGGATAGAGGAAATTCTCGGCGTCCGGATAGTCGGCGTACCAATCCTTGAGCACCAGGTCGGCTTCACCTTTCCGGGCCGCTTCGCGCATGCTGGCACTCTCGCGCTGAACCAGCTCGGCCGTGATACCAGCCTCTTTCAGGTACCCCTGGATCGCTTGTGCCACGCGTGACTGGGTGGCGTCCTGCGAGCACCAGAGCTTCACGGTGATGCCGTTCGGAAACCCGGCCTCGGTGAGCAGCTGCTTCGCCTTCGCCACATCGTGGGTGTACGGGGCGCGTGTAGTATCTGCGCCATCGAGTGCCGGTGGAATGATGCCGGCCGCGAGCCGCCCACGTCCGCCGAGGAGTTGCGTGAGGATCGCCTTGGTGTCGATGGCGTGATTGATGGCGCGGCGTACCCTCACGTCGGTCAGCGGACCGCGGGTGGTGTTCATCGCTACGTACCAGAAGCGGAGCACCGGTGCCGCCTGCAGCAGCGCCTTCTTCTCCTCGGTCTGTTCCCAGAGGCGCGTCTCGGCTTCGGGGATATAGAGGATGTCCACGTTCCCCGATTCGAACTCGGCGACGGCGGTGCTGGGCTCGGGGATGATGCGTGCGATCAGCGTGTCCTGCAGTGGCTTCGGCCCCCAGTAGTCGGCGTTGCGCACGAAGCGCACGAAGTCGTCGTGTCGCCACTCCGCCAGGCGCCAGGGACCGGTGCCGATCGGCTTCTCACCGAAGTCAGCGCCGATCGTCGTGGGCACGATCGAGGCCACCGGCATCGCCAGCAGCTTGGGGAAGATCGCGAACGGTTCGGTGAGCGTGACCACCACCGTGCTGTCGTCGGCGATGCGCAGGCCGCTGATCGACGTCGCCTTGCCGGCGGCGAAATCGGTGGCGCCGGCGATCGGGAACAGCGGCCAGCCGCGACCGCCGCGCGTCTTCGGGTCCAGCACACGCTCGAAGCTCTTCACCACGTGCTGCGGGGTGAAGGCGCTCCCGTCGTGGAACTTCACGTTCTGCCGGAGGGTGAACCGCCAGATGCGGCCATCGGGCGATACGGTCCACGAGGAGGCGAGCGCCGGTTCCACCTGCGCTTCGGGCGAGAAACGCGTCAGGCCCTCGAAGACGTATCCGACGGCACGCCCGGTGGGCACGTCGGTGGACAGTGCAGGATCGAAGGAGCGCGGATCGTACGTGTCGCGGCTGTCCACGATGGCACCGCGTTGCACCGCCGGCCCAGCGCCTTCACAGCCGCCGAGGATGACCAGCGCGATGATCGAACTGGTGAGGTGTCGGAAGGCGGACATCGCGTCGAGGCTGACGTGGAATGACGAAGGGAGACCGGCGCCGCGGCAACGCGAGCTAACCCGTTGTCCTGAAAGCGTGTACGTCGTTGACACCGGCTGCCGCGAGCGTGAACTTACGACCGGTTCATACGGGGTGCCAACCGTTTCCGTCGCGCAAAGCCGCGCGGCACCGTCAATCGTTCCCTCGGTCTGCACACTGCCGCACCGATCTGCCATCGTTTCCCGCTGGATTCCGCGTGAGGGACGCCCCGCCTGGCGATGTCTGCGCCTCATCGCGGTGTGTCTCGGTTTCGCGACGCCGCAGGTGCTGCAGGCGCAGCGTGCTGCCTGCGATCCGGCAGAGCTCGAAGTGCGGTCGCTGGCATTCACGGGCAATCGCGCCTTCACCGACGGGCAGCTCTCCGGTGTGATCGCACTGACGGCGTCGGAGGTGCTGAGCCGCCTGGCGCTGATCGGCGGTGTGTTCGGCGAGACGCGCTGCGGCAATCCGGGACTGGTGGCGATCGATCGTGCGCGCCTGGTGATCTACTACCGGCGCCGCGGATTTCCCGACGTGCAGGTGGACACCGTCGTGCAACGCAGCGGGCGCACCATGGACCTGCGCTTCGACATCCGTGAAGGTCGCGTGACCACGATCGACACGTTGCGCGTGGTCGGCGTGGAGCGCATCGCGGAACGTGACCGCCTGGTGCGCGACCTGCCCACCGGACAGGGCCAGCCGTTCGATCAATACCTGCTGGAGCAGAGTCGCGACTCGCTGCGTCGCCGTCTGGCCGATGTCGGATATCCCTTCTCGCAGGTGCTGCTGGCCACCGACGTGTTGCGGGGCGCCGGGGCGGATTCATCGCGCCGCACGGCCGTGGTGGAACTCTCGGTGCGTCCCGGACCACTGGTCACCATCGCCAGCGTGGTGGTGAACGCGGTGGCGCGCGAGGGACGGCAGCAGGAGATCCCGTCCGACGTGGTGAAGCGCCTGGTGGGCCTGCGGCCCGGCCAGCGCTACCAGCAGGACGACGTGGAGCGTGCCACGCGCGCCCTCTACCTCACCGACGCCTACCAGCAGGTGCGCATCGAACCACGCCTGCTCGACTCGCTCGCCTTCACCGCCGACTCGACGCGCGTGGAGGTGGTGGTGAACATCGCCGAGCGGTTCATGCACAGCCGCACGTTGAGCGCCGGCTTCGGCACGCTGGACTGCTTTCGCACGCAGCTGCAGTACACCGACCGCAACCTGCTCCGCCGCGCCCGCCGCCTCGAGATCACCGGCCGCCTGAGCAAGATCGGCGTCGGTCGGCCGGTGGATTACGCGTGGGCCGATGGCATTTGCCAGGCGGTGGCGAACGGCAGTGATCCGTACAGCGACCGGCTGAATTACTACGTCGGTGCCACGTTGCGCCCACCGGTGGGCCCAGGCGGGCTGCGCATTCCGGAAGTGACGCTGTATTCGGAGGTGCGCGGTGAGTTTCGTGCCTACCGTCGCACCACGCCGATCGGGGCGATCACCAGCGTCACGTTGCAGGCCGCCCCGCGACTGCCGGTGACGCTGGCGTACGACCTGAGCTTCGGGCGGACCGAGGCGCAGCCGGCACTCTTCTGTTCGGTGCTCAATCGCTGTGCGCCGGAAGATCGCCGAGTGTTCGAGACTACGCGACGATTGGCGGTGCTGGGGGCGAACTTCAGCCGCGACCGGACCGACGATCCGATCAATCCGCGGCACGGCTCGTTCACGCGCCTGGCGATCCGGCATGCCTCGTTGTTCACGTTCTCCGACTCCGCCTTCAAGTTCAGCAGTGCGGTGCTGGACGCCAGCAAGTTTTGGGGGCTGGGGTACGGCACCACGCTGGCCGTCCGCATGCAGCTCGGCGCGGTGTTCGGCAGCAGCGATCGGCTGGTGCCACCGCAGGAACGGCTGTACGCCGGCGGGCCGACCACGGTGCGCGGCTTCCGGCAGAACGAGTTGGGCCCGGTGGCCTACGTGGTCAATCCCGACTCCGCGCAGCCCTTCATCCGGCGCGACCTCGGCAACGGCACCTTCTCGTACGAGGTGAATCCCACCGTGCAGCCGTTCCGTGTGGTGCCGGTGGGCGGCAACACGGTGGCGGTGGGCAACGTGGAGCTGCGGCTGCGCAGTCCGTTCCTGCCGCAACTGCTGCAGTGGACGCTATTCGCCGACTTCGGCCAGGTGTGGAGCCGCGGTGGCCGCGATGCATCGCTGCGCAACCGGACGCTGCGCACCACGCCGGGACTTGGCGCACGCATCTTCTCGCCGGTGGGCGTGATCCGCCTCGACCTCGGCTACAACAACTATGCGCCGCGGTCGGGTGCAGCGTACTTCAACGACCTGCCACGCGCCGACGGCACCCAGGCGCTGCTCTGCGTGAGCCCGGGCAACACCATCGTCGCCCGCGAGATCACCGAGAACGACGCCAATGGCCGGCCGGTGACGCGGGTGGTGCAGGAGGCCTACGCGCAGTGCCTGGGCTCGTACGCACCGCGGCGCAATCGCGGGGCGCTGGGACCGTTCACGTTCTTCTTCGCGATCGGGCAGGCGTTCTGACGCCATGATCCGTCGCCGACGCCTGGTGCTGGTGGCTGGCCTGATCACCGTGCTGCTGATGATGGTGGCCGCGGTCGGCTCGGTGCTGCTCGTCACCGGCACCGATGTCGGGCGCGGCTGGCTGCGGCGCGCCGTGGTGGCGCAGATGACGCCGGCGGTGAAGGGCCGGTTGCACCTGGGGCGCATCACCGGACCGATCCTGACCGGCATCACCGTCGATTCCATCGAGATCGCCGACAGCTCGGGTGTGGTGATGGTCGCCGCCGGTCGCACCACGATGCGCTGGGACCCGCGCGACTTCCTCGACCGCCGCATCCTGATCCAGCGGCTGATCACCGACAACGTCTACGTCCAGATCATCAAGTACCGCGACGGTGACTGGAACTACAAACACATCTTTCCCCGCAAGCCGAAGAGCACCGCACCACGCACCAAGGGAGCCTTCGGCGATTTCCTGGTGCTGGACTCGGTCTCGCTGACGCGTGGGCGATTCCATCTCACCATGCCGTGGGTGCCGGCCGACTCGCTCAGGGGCGCGCGGCGTGACAGCGCGATCGCGTTCAACCTCGCCCGCACCAACGCGCAGATCCGGCGCGGGCCGCGCGGGCTGCAGCGCACCTGGAAGTGGGAAGAGGGACATCTCGAGCTGGCGCACGTGCGCATGGCCCATCCCGACACCGCGGGCCGGTTGTTCCAGGTCAGCGACATGGACATGGCGGAGTTCGATCCGCCGTTCCGCTTCAGCAACATCCGTGGTGACTTCCGCTGGCTGGGCGACTCGATCTGGCTGCGGCTGCCGCACTTCGAGCTGCCGGGCTCTGTCGGCGACGCAACCGGCAAGGTGGTCTGGGGCAGCAACCTGACGGAGCGCTATGACATCGCGGTGCATGGCTCGCAGGTCGCCATGCGCGACATCGCCTGGCTGACGGAGACGTTTCCGACGCAGGGCACCGGCATGATGGACCTGCGGATTCGCAACGATCCGACCAACCTCCGCATCCTCACCTACGCCATCACGAACATGGATGCGCGCAGCCTCGACTCGCGCCTGCGTGGCCGGATGACGTGGGGCGTGGGTGGGCCGGTGGTGACGCTGACCGACGTGGACATGCGCGCCGATCCGCTCGACTTCGCGCTGCTGCGGCAATTCAACGGCATTCCGTTCCCATACCCGTGGCGTGGACAGTTCACCGGCACCGTGAAGGCGCGTGGTGGCCCGCTGCATCGCTTCGACGTGGACGAGCTGCGCTTCAGCTTCCGCGACGGCAACGTGGCCGGCGCCACCAGCAGTGGCCGTGGGCGCGGACAGGTGGACATCCTGTATCCGGCGTTCACGAAGTTCCGCGGTTTTGAGGTGGACGTGGCGGCGGCCGACCTGCGCACACCGCGCTTCCTGAACAAGGAGTTCGCGCGGGTGAATGGGTTCGTGCGTGGCACCGCCATCCTCGACTCGCTCTGGTACGACGTGCGGCTGCGCGAGCTGGAGGTGTTCCACGACGACGGCACCGGCGCACCGCTCTCGCACCTCACCGGTGGCGGCCGCATCAGGCTCGAGCCGTTGTACGTGAACTACGACATGCAGCTGAATGCCGACCCGATCTCGCTCACGATGCTCGGCAACTCGTACGCGATGATGCCGCTGCGTGGCACCTTCAGCGGGCCGTTGACGGTGAAGGGCACCATCGCAGCGCTGGAAGTCAGCGGCCAGCTCAGCGGTGAAGCGGGCAACCTCACCGGCAGCGGCATCGTGGACATCGATCCGCTGTCGTATGGACTGAAGGGGCAGGCCACCTTCGACCGGCTCGACCTGCGCAGGCTGTTGCAGAATCCGGCGGCGCCGGTGACGCAGCTCAACGGTCGCGCGGACGTGGACATGACCGGAGATTCGCTGCCGCGCCTGGCCGGTACGCTGGCCATGATGCTCGGACGGTCGCGCGTGGACGCCCTGCGCATCGACGAGGCGACCGGTCGTTTCTCGTTCCGCGACGGCATCGCACAGGTCGATTCACTCAGCCTCTTCTCGCCGGCGGTGACGATCGGCGCCCGCGGCGGTCTGGGATTGCGTCCCGACCGCACCGACTCGCTGATGTTCCGCATCACGGCCGACTCACTGGGTGGCCTGCGCCCCTGGCTGAGCAGCGCGCCGGCCGACACACCGGACTCACTCGCGGGCGGCCTGACGCTGCGCGGACGTGTGTCCGGGTGGCTCGACTCGCTCGGCGTGAGTGCGACATTCTCCGGTCGCGATGTGCTGCGCGGCACATTCCAGACGGCCATCGCCGACCTCACCGCCACCGGCAGCTTCGTGCGCGGCGTGCCCAGTGGCGCGCTGCAGTTCGAGGCCGACAGCGTGGTGGCGGGTCCGTTGCGACTGAATGCGGTCACCGCGCGCGGCATGTTCTCGTCCGGGCGCGACGGCACGATCTCGGTCGCCGCCCGGGCCGACAGCGGCGTCGAGATGCGACTCGAGGCCGGTCTGCATGGCGGCGCTGGCGACTCGGTGATCACCACGCTCACGACGATGTTCGCCACCGGACCGCATACCCGCTGGTCGCTGCTCCACCCGGCCACCATCACGCGCGCGGTCGGCATCACCGCCCTCGACTCGCTGGTGCTGGGCGACACCGGTGTGGCGCGCCTGCGGTTGCACGCCTACCTCCCTACCAGCGACACGCTCTCGGTGGTGATGGAGGGCAGTCAGATCCCGCTGCGGGACATCGGCTGGATCACTCGTCGCGAACGCCCACTGTCCGGCATCGTCGATGCCCGCCTGGGCATGCGCGGCACCCGCGCTGAGCCGACCGCCTCGCTGGTGGCGCGCGCCAACGGCGTCACCGTCGGCACCACACCGATCGGCGACGCGCGCATCGACGGGACCTACGCCGCCAGCCGCTTCCGCGCCGATGTGTCGCTCAGTGAACGCAACCGCGCCAACACGCTGCTCTCCGCGCGACTGACGGTGCCGGTGACTGCCACCCTCGATCGGTTCCCGACACTCGCACGCGACTCGAGCATCAGCGGTTCACTCACGCTGCAGAACACGCCGCTGGCCCTGTTCGAAGCCGCATCGTCGGCGATCACCGACGCCAGCGGCACCCTCACCGGCGAGCTGCAGTTGCGTGGGTCGGTGCGTGAACCGCGCCTCGATGGTACCGTCAACATGGTGAACGGAGCCAGCTTCGTCACCCCGCTCGGTGTGCGGCTGGTGGGCATGGACGGCGCCCTGCGTTTCAGCGGCGACAATCTCTCCATTCCGCGTCTCACCGTCAGCGGCGCCGGCACCCGCGGCGGCAGCGCAATCCTCAGTGGTCGCGTCGGCTTCGCGTCGCTCGCCGATCCGTCGTTCGACCTCACGGTGCAGGCCACCAACCTGCGCATCCTCGACCGCCCGCGCATCGCCACGCTGCAGGTCTCCACCGAAGGCAATGGCCTGCAGATCCGCGGCACCCAGCGCGGCTCGTTCCTCACCGGCACCGTCACCATCCCGACCGGCGACATCACGATTCCTGAGCTGGGCGTGGCGAAGAACCTGGTGAGCATCGATGATCCAGAGTTCTTCACGCTGATCGACACCACCACCACGCAGGGCCGCTCGCTGCTGGCCGCCGCACCATCGCCGCTGCTCCGCAACCTCGAGGTGCGCGACGTGCGCCTGGTGATGGGCAACGATGTCTGGCTGCGCTCACCCGAGGCGAACATAAAACTGGCGGGGGAAGTCGGTGTCACGCTCGGTCGCGCGCGGCTGGACTCCACGCGCGTGCAGCTGGCGCTGGACGGCACGCTGCTGGCCGAGCGTGGCACGTATCGGCTGAAGCTCGGCTTCGGTGCCGTGCAGCGCACGTTCGACGTGGAACGGGGAACGCTGCGCTTCTTCGGCGAGCCGGAACTGAATCCCACGCTCGACATCCAGGCGGTGAACATCGTCCGCCAGTACACGCGGCAGGATCGCGACATTCCGGTGCGCATCACCATCGGCGGCACGCTGGTGGCCCCGACGCTCAAGCTGGGCAGCGCCGATCCAAGTCTCGCGCTCTCCGAGTCGGATGCGATCAGCTACCTCTTCACCGGCCGACCGAGTTTCGCGGTGACCACCGCCGCCGATCAGTATTCATCCCAGGCGTTCGGCGTGCTCCTGCCCACGCTCGGTAGCGCACTCGGTGATCGCGTGGCGCGTGCACTCGGCTTCGACCAGTTCCAGATCGAGACGGCCGGCGGTGTGAGCGGGCAGCAGTTCGGACCATCGTCGGTGCTCGCCAGCACGCGACTCGGTGGTGGCGTACAGATCGGCGGGCGCACGTTCGTCCGCGCGACGGTGGGCCTCTGCCAGCTGTTCGGTGGCAGCGAGATCAGCACCAACCAGCCGCTGGTGAACTCCATCGGCGCCAAGCTCGAATACCGATTCAACCAGCTGTTCTCGGGTTCGATCGGGATCGAGCCGCCGACCAGCGTGCTGCAGTGCAACAACAACGTCAACGCGCGCAACTTCGTCCCCACGCCGAAGCAGTACGGCTTCGACATCACGCGAAAGTGGGAATACTGACGTGAGCGCGGAGACACCGCTGCCGCTGGTTGGGACGAGCAGCGTGATGCGGGCACTCGCAGCGCGCGCCGACGAGCTGCAGCGCGACGTCACCAGGCCGGTGCTGCTGGTGGGCGCACGCGGACTCGGCAAGCGATACCTGGCGCAGCGGATCCATCTCGCGTCGCGCCTCGCGGCGCAGCCCTTGCTCGTGGTGGACGCCCGTCGCGACGACGATGCCACGCTGCGAGCAGTGCTGGACCAGGCGGCGCGTGGCGGAACCGTGCTGGTGCGGCACGTGGAGCAACTCACACCGGCCGCCCAGGCGCTGCTCGACCAGCGCACCGATGCGCGCAGCGGTGTGGCGCGACTGATGGCCACCACCACCGCCGACATCGTGGCACGCGTGACGAACGGCGCGTTCGTGGAGTCGCTGTATTACCGGCTGCATGCCTGGCCGATGCTCTTGCCGCCACTCGCGGAGCGTGGCATCGAGGACCTGGTGGCGCTGGCGGAATCGGTGTTGCGACAGACCGCCGATGGTGACGACGACCTGCCGGTCACGCTCGCCGTCGCCGCGCACGGCGCGCTCGGCACCCACGACTGGCCGGAGAACCTGCGCGAGCTGGAGGCCACGCTCGCGCTGGCACAGCTCCGCGCGCGGAACGCGGCCTCGGTGGGGTTGGAGCACCTGTCGCTGCGCGCCGACGATGCCGGCGCACCACCACCGTCGGCGTCGTTCGCCGACGTGGAACGCTGGCACCTGTTGCGCGCCCTGGCCACGTTTCAGGGCAACCGCACGCATGCCGCGCGCAGCCTGGGCATCAGCCGCATGACACTGATCGGCAAGCTGAAGGGTTTCCTCGGTGAGCCGGTGTCGTCGTGATCGGCATTCAACCGCACCCGCTCACCGGACGCTGCACATGACGTCATCCATCATCGGGCACGCCTTCGTGCGCAGCGCGATCGCGCCACTGTTCGCCGAGCCACGGGTGTCGTCGGCGCAGGTGTCGCAACGGCTGGCCGGGCACCCGGTGTATGTGCTGGAATCGCGCGACGATCACTGGCACCGCGTGCGGGGCATGGACCAGTACGAAGGCTGGATGCACGACGGCTACTTCATGCGCCTGGTGGACGAAGCCCCGGTGGTGCCCAGCACGTCCGAAGACTTTGCGCTGACCTACGTTCCGCGGGTGTCGATGGGCGTGATCGCACGCAGCGAACGGCACGGGTTGCGTGCGCTGCCGCTCGGCGCCTGGCTGGACCTCGACGAGGAGATCGTGGACGGCGACACCGTTGCGCTGAGCGACATGGAAGAACACTTCGCCACCGCGCCCGACGCCATCGCACAGTCGGCGGTGGAGTGGTTCGAGGGCACGTCGTATCAGTGGGGCGGCATCACCCCGTGGGGCGCCGACTGCAGCGGGTTCACCCAGACCATCTTCGGCGTGCACGGTGTGCCGCTGCCGCGCGATGCCTGGCAGCAGGCACTGGAAGGCGTCGAGGTCTCACGCGACGCGCTGCAACCGGCCGACCTGCTCTTCTTCTCAGATCGTGACGACAAGCGCATCACGCACGTCGGCATCGCGCTGGCCGGCGACCGCCTGGCACACATCGCGCTCGGCCGCGGCGGCTTCGCGCTGGAGTGGCTGGGTGATGCCGACGATGCCTACGTGGTGGTGCTCAGCGCGCGGTTCGTGACGGCACGACGGGTGGTGTAAGGCGCTGCGCCGAGTGGCGCCCGGTCCCGGTCGTGACGCCGGCAAGCGCCGCGATGCCAGCCTCGATCACGCGTGCCGAACACCATCACGGGGTGCGAAGCCATCCGGTTGCCGTGCGCACTGCGCTCCACGCCGCGCGCGGCGTGCCATCGGCCGTCCGCAGTCCCAGCGTGCAAAGGAACGACGTGAATGTCGGCTGGTTCGGCAGGTTGTAGTACGCCGAGAGGTCCGCGCATTGCTGGGCGCTGAAGTCGTGCAGCATGAAGAGTGAGACGAACGGCATCCTGTTGCTGCGCGCGCGCCATGCGGCGATCGCTTCGGTGAAGAAGGCTGCCTGCAGTGCATCGGAACTGCCGTTCATCGCTGACGCTGGAAAGCCGAGTTCCTGCAGCACCATGGGCTTGTCACCTGCCAGCACCAACATGTTGTTGAACAGCGTGCCGGCAATGGTCGGCGGTGCAACGGTGAAGCCGCCGAGATTGAACGGATACAGGGTGAAGATCGCCACGTCGCCGACGGCGATCAGGGCACGCGTGTTCGCCGTCTGCGTGGCAGCATCCACGTACTCCAGCGTGGCGCCGACCTTGACGCGCGGTGCGCGCCGTCGCGTCGCGGCCACGACCTGCGTCAGGAAACGCGTGTACGCCGGCCACTCGGCTGCGCGCCCGAGATAGCCGGCGACTTCGTTGCCGACCGTGAGCTACGTGATCTCGCCGAGCACGGGTTGGAGCGCGTCGAGAAGCCGCTCGAACCGGCGCATCATCCGCACGTCGTCCCATGGAACCGTGGCGAGATCGGCCGGGACCTCACGCTTCACGGTGTTGATCGTCTGGATGCCGAGCAGCACCGTCAGCCCGCGACTGCGCGCGTAGCGCACATCGTCGATCAACTTTTGGACGTTCAGGCGCGCGCTGTCAGGCTCCAGCGCGCTCCACGGGAACGTCTGCACGATGCCTCGCGCACCGATCGCGATGGTGGAGTCCACGGCGGCGACCAGATCGCTCGGCTGCGGCGGTGGCACCGACCGTGGATACGGGGCGATGCCCAGCACAGGCAGCACCCCCGTCGGTGCATCGTCGCTGCCGGTTACGTCATCCGGGCCGCAACCGGCGATGCCCAGCGACAGCATTGTCGCGAATTGCCGAAGACGGACGGCGTATGTCGATGGAAGGTTCACCGTCCGATGCCCCTCCGAAACACAGTCGAGGTGACGCGCGCTTGCGGCGGAACGTGACCAGCTGCGGAGCGGAGCGACTTCCGAGCCAGCCCCGCTGATCGCGCCCTGCTACGACACCAACCCAGCC
>JANMON010000107.1:0-3815 GCA_031369265.1 Gemmatimonadaceae bacterium
CCATGATTTCCGGCCTCTTCGCCTTCATCGGCATCGGGTTCCTGATCGGCTTTCGCCACGCCTTCGAGCCGGATCACCTGGCCGCCGTGAGCATGCTGGCGACACGGGAGCGTGGATGGTTGTCGTCGGCGCGACTGGGCCTGGCCTGGGGTGCCGGACACACCGGCAGCGTGGCCATCGTCGCCATGCTCATCATCGTGCTCGGCATCCGCGTGCCGGAATCGATGTTCGCGATGTTCGAGCTGCTGGTGGCGGCGATGCTGATCGTCCTCGGCGTCAGCACGCTGGTCACCGAGACACGGCGCCACCGTCGCGTGCTTGGCGATGCGCACGAGCACGCGCACCACACGCACGTGGCACACGTGCATCCCGAACGCATCCGCAACGCGCGCGGCGCGTTCAGCTTCGGCATCGCGCACGGGCTGGCCGGCAGCGGTGCGGTGATCGTGCTGCTGGTGGCGGCCGCAACGTCGGTGCGCGAGCAGTTCACCTACCTGCTGGCGTTCGGTATCGGTACGGTGGGCGGCATGTGCATCGTGTCGCTGCTGGTCAGTGGTCTGGCCGGCCTCGCCATCACGCGCAGCAAGCACTGGGCGATGAGCATCCGTGTCGCTGCCGCGACGGCCAGCACGGTGGTCGGTGTGATGCTCGGCTGGTCGGTGCTGACCGGCTGATCGTCCGCGATCAGTCCTTCACGCCCAGCCAGCCTCGCACCCGTTCCGCTATCCGCTCGGCCGACGGTGGATCGAGGTTGGCGAGCACGATCAGGTCGTAGCCGCCGGGCAATTCGCCCTCGACGACGGCATTCACGCCGGGTGAGCCGCCGGCGATGCCCAATCCCGCAGGCGGTCCGCCGCTGATGGTGCCGGCGCGCAACGCCGCGATGAACTTCTTCAGGTCACCGACGGTGCTGTAGCCACCGCCGGCCGCACTGCCGCGACCGGGTAGCGTGGTGGCGTTGCTGGTGAGCGGTGCGCTGCTGCCCGCCGCCGGCCGACCACCGCGCGAGTACCCGATGGCGGTGCGCGGCGGGAGTGAATCGAGCGGGTAGTGTGCCGTGCGCGTCATGCCGGCGGGCGTGAAGATGTGGCGCTGCACGTAGGTGTAGTAATCCTCGCCCGAGACACGCTCGATCAAGCCACCCAGCACCACGTAGCCGGCGTTGGAATACTGCTGACGGGCACCGGGTGCAAAGCCCAGCGGCGCTGACGCGATGGCGGCCAGCACCTGTCGGTTGTGTCGCACGTCCCTCGGTGCGAGTCCGGGCAACTCGAAGATGTTGCCGGTGATGCCCGAGGAGTGCTGCAGAATCTGGGTGATCGTGACACGCTGTGCGACGTCGGCGTTCGGGTAGTCGGGCCAGGCGCGCGTCAGCGTCGAGTCGAGCGCGATGCGGCCAGCGGCCGCCAGCTGCCGGACGGCGGTGGCGGTGAAGACCTTGTTGATGGAGCCGAGGTTGAACGCCGTCTCGAGCGTGTTCTTCGCGCGTGTGGTGCGATCGGCGTCACCGTACGCGCGTTCGAACACCGGTACACCGCGTCGCGACAGCGACACCACACCGGCGAACGCATCGGCACGCGAGAGGCTGTCCATCAACCTGCGCAGCCGAGACACCAACTCGGCCTGCCGCAGCGGTGGTGCTGGTCGCGTGGCGGATGCAGGTGTGGGTTCCTTGTGCATCGTCATCGGCTCGAGCCCGAACGCATCGGCCACGTTCATCGCGTTGAGCATCAGCTCCATCCGCACCTGCACGTTGGTCTTGCGCTCGCGCAGGATCGCCTCGATGGCAGCGTCGTCGCTGCGCACGATGCCTTCGAGGATGAAGCCACCGGTGCGTCGCGCCAGACCGAGCTGCCGGTTGGTGCGCAGCGCCAGGTCGCCTTCCGGGTCGTAGCGCGTGAGCCAGGCGAGGATGGCGGTCGAATCCGCCGCGTCGATGGCCGCGAGGTAGGCGCGTACTGCATCACCGGCGCGGCCTGCGGGCAGGACGACGGGTGTTGCGGCCGCGGCTTGTGCGCCAAGCGGCCTGCTGGCCGGCACCGCGAGGGTGCCGAGCAGCAGGCCGAGGGAGGTGACTGCGCGAGTGATGGTGCGCATGAGGGGTGGAGCGGTCAGGTGTGAAGTGACGACTGCGCAAACGACGAGCGCGTCAGGGCTTCGCTTGCTTGGTGGTGATCTCGATCACGCCGTTCGCCGCGCGCGGATCGCTGTACTTGGCGGTGGCGGCGGGGCCCTTGATCACGTTGACGCTCAGGATCTGGTCCGGGGCGAGGGTGTTCATGGCGTTCGACTCGCGGATGACCCCGTCGATGATCATGAGGCCGTCGAAGGCCTTCTTCATCATCTGCGGCTGCGTAGCGGATGGCTCGGTGGTGTTGGTGCCGCGCGGGGCGATGGTGCGCACACGCACGGCACCGCCGAGCGCCGTCTCGGTGACGATGGCGGTGTCCACGACAAGCGTCGTCCGCTTCGTGCCCAGTGGCGCATCACCCGGCTTCCGCGTGGTGATGCGGATTTCGCCGGTGCCGTCGGAGACCTTGATCACGTTCACGTTCGCGATGCTGTCGGGTGCGACGGCATCGGCCTGCGCCTTGGTCGCGACGACGTCGTTCACGTAGTAGGTCATCCGCGACGTGTCCATCAACGCCACCTTGCTCACGGCGGCGGTGGCGGTGGCGGCGGTCATCCCGTCCACTTCGTCGGCCGTCGGCAGCTTCGCTTCACAGGCCGCCAGCAATGCGAGTGACGCCAGCGCGCCGGTGGTGAGCACGCGCAACAGCGGATACCGCAACGGCTTCGGGGTCATGGCGATCAGTCTCCGTTCGAGATGGGATGGCGTGCAGGAAAAGGCGGGCAGTGCGGCACCGAACCCGGTGCGGTGGTCGGTGAGGTCGATCAGTAGGGTGCCGTAGTCGCGGGCACTGGCGCCGCGCTGCAGCACGCGTCGGTCACAATCCAGCTCGACGGCCAAGCGAAGGCGTGCAGCCATCCACCACACGGCGGGATGCCAGGGCAGCAGGACGATCGCGGCCTGTGCCACCGCCAGCAGCAGCGGGTCGTGCGTGCGCAGGTGTTCCAGTTCGTGCGCCAGCACCAGCTGCTGTTCGCGATCGTCGCGGGCCAGCAGCCAGCGCGGCACCACGATCTCGGCGCGCGTCACGCCGATCACAGCGGGGCCGGTGTCACCGGCGATGCGCACGGTGGTGCCGTGCACGGTGCCGAGTGGCCACTGCGCCCGGCGACGCTGGAAGCGGACGTGTATGGTGACGAAGGCGACCAGCAGCATGACGCTGGCCAGCAGCCAGGCGGCGAGCAGTGCGCGTTCGGTGCCGGCGGGCACGCTGGCATGCCAGGCACTCCAGCCTTCCTGCACTGCGGTCGCGCCGCGCGCGGTGAGATCCTGCCAGAGGGCACGCAGGGTGCCGAGTGCGCTGACAGAGGTTGCGGTGGCCGGCGTGTCGGTCGCGATGCTGGTGCTCTTCCACATCACACTCGACACCGTTTCGGTGACGGCGCGTAGCGGCGCCAGCGCGGCCAGCAGCACTGTCATCAGGAGGGCGCCGAGCCATGCCCAGCGGGTGGGGCGGCCGGCGGCGCGGAATGCCGACTCGGTGCCGAAGGCGGCCAGTGCGAGGAAGACACCGACGAGCGCGATCTGCGCGATGGACCAGGCGATCATGGCGCGTCTCCCAGTCGCTCGGCCAGCAGGCGGCGCATCCGCTCCAGCTCTTCGCGGCTGAGCCGGTCGTCGGCCACGAAGTGCGCGAAGAGCTTCTCGGCCGAGCCGTGGAAGATCGATTCGCGCACCCGGGCCA
>JANMON010000108.1:0-5921 GCA_031369265.1 Gemmatimonadaceae bacterium
GGTGCTGAGCGGTATGTTCGCGCCCGACGGCGGGCGGGTGGAAGTGTTCGGGCGCGATGTGACGGGATGGTCCACGGCCGACGCGATCGCGGCCGGCGTGGGCATGGTGCACCAGCACTTCATGCTGGTGCCGACGCTGACAGCTGCGGAGAACGTGGTGCTGGGTCGCGAGCCGATGCGTGGCCTGACGTACGATCGCGCGCTGGCCGAGCGTGAGCTGGAGACACTGAGTCGCGAGACGGGGCTGGCCTGTGTGCCATCGCGGCTAGTGTCGGAGCTGAGCGTGGGCGAAGCGCAGCGGGTGGAGATCCTGAAGACACTCTATCGGGGCGCCAGGCTGCTGATCCTCGACGAACCGACTGCCGTGCTGTCTCCGCCGGAGGTGCAGGAGCTGTGGCGGGTGTTGCGGACGGTGCGGGATGCGGGGACGACGATCGTTCTGGTGACGCACAAGCTGGATGAGCTGATGGACGTGACCGACCGCATCACGGTCATGCGGCACGGGAAGACGGTGGGCGGGATGCGGACGAGTGAGACGACGCCGGCGGCGATCGCGACGGCGATGGTGGGCCGGGCGGTGCGGTTGGATGCGAACGGGATGCCGGTGGGGAGTGGGGTGCATGCGGATGGCGCGGCGGACGGTGTGCGCGAAAACGATGTCGCGGCCGCTGGAACGGCGGGGGCGCCCCCCGATTCCATGATTGCCTCGAGCGCGCGCGATCGCATCACCAGAAACGTCCCCGCCGCCATCACATCCACCCCCGCCCCAGCCTACACCGCCACCCCCCGCCTCCGCGTCACCACCCTCACCGTCGCCGGCCCCCGCTCCCGCCGCGCGGTCGACTCGGTCTCCCTCTCCATCGCCCCCGGCGAGATCCTCGGCCTCGCCGGCGTGGAATGCAACGGCCAGACGGAACTGAGCGAGGCCATCGCTGGACTGCGCGCCGCGATCAGCGGCAGCATCTCCGTGGACGGCACCGACGTCACCGCCTACTCCATCGGCAAGCGCCTCGCGCACGGCATCACGCACATCCCCGAGGATCGCCACGCCCGCGGCCTGGTGCTCGACTACTCGATCGCCGACAACCTGATCCTCGGCCGACAGAAGCAGTTCTCCAGCAGCGGCGCCATCAACCGCGCCCGCACGCTAGCCTTTGCCGAGGATCGCATCAAGGCGTTCGACATCCGTCCCGCCGATCCGATGGCGCCGGCCCGTTCGCTGAGCGGCGGCAACCAGCAGAAGATCGTCGTCGCGCGCGAGATGCCCGCCGACTTCCGGGTGCTGCTGGCCGCACAGCCCACCCGAGGCGTGGACGTGGGTGCGATCGAGTTCATTCACGACCAACTGCGCGCCGCACGACGCGCCGGGAAGGCGATCCTGCTGGTGAGCGCGGAACTGCACGAAATCCTCGCGCTCAGCGATCGCGTGGCGGTGATGTACGGCGGGCGCATCGTGACCGAGATGCCACGTGCCGAGGCCAGCGAGGAAGTGCTGGGACCGTGGATGACGGGTGCCGCATCATGAGCGCCCGCACCGTCGCCGCGTTCGAGGAAGGGGTGCTGCCCACGCTCACCGCGCTGCTGGTGGCGCTGGTGGCGGGCGACCTGCTGATCCTCAGCTACGGGCAGGCGCCCGGAGAAGTGTGGCGCCTGATGCTCAGCGGCACCTGGGGCAACGCCTACGGCATCGGCCAGGTGCTGTACAAGGCGACCACGCTGGTGTTCACCGGACTGAGTGTCGCGATCGGATTACGAGCGGGCCTGTTCAACATCGGCGCTGAAAGCCAGCTCGCGGCCGGCGGGTTCTGCGCCGGCGCCTTGGGGTTGCTGCTGCCGGCCGGCATCACGCCATGGCTCGCCATTCCCATGTGCCTGCTGGCGGCGATGATCGGTGGCGCGCTGGTGGGCTTCATTCCCGGCGTGTTGCGGGCGCGATTCGGTGCGCACGAAGTGATCGCCACGATCATGCTGAACTTCATCGTGCTGGCGTTCCTCAACTGGGCCATCTCAGCCACCGGGCTCGCGGTGCCGGAAACGTTGCACACACCGGCCGTGGAGAGCAGCGCGATCCCGCGCCTCGCCGCCTACGTGCCGATGTTCCACGGCTCGGCCGCCAACGGCACCATTCTGCTGGCACTGCTGGCCGTGGTGACGGTGGCGTGGCTGCTGTTCCGCGCCCGCTTCGGCTACGAATTGCGCGCCGTAGGGCTGCAGCCTATGGCCGCCGAATCCGCCGGTATTCGTGTGCCACGCGTCTGGATCACCGCGATGGTGCTCGGCGGGGCGATCGCAGGACTCGGCGGCACCAACTTCGTGCTCGGCTACAAGAATTATTTCGAGGATGGTTTCAGCGGCGGCGCCGGCTTCCTCGGCATCGCGGTGGCACTGGTGGGGCGCAACAATCCGTTCGGCGTCCTGCTGGCGGCGCTTTTCTTCGCCACGCTCAGCCAGGGTGGCCTGGCCATCCACGCGCTGGTGCCGAAGCAGATGGTGGAGGTGCTCGAGGGCATCGTGATCCTGGCAGTGGCCGTGAGCGTGCCCGAAGTGCGTCGCCTGCTGCGCGCGCGTCCGCCGAAGGGTGCCACGCCAGCGCCGGTACAGGCGTGACGCGATGAAGATGACGCTGCTCCTGTTGCTGCAGACGCTGCGCATCGCGATCCCGTACCTGTTCGCGGCCTCGGGTGGCGTGCTGGCGGAGCGCGCCGGCATCGTCAGCCTGACGCTGGAAGGGTTCATGCTGTCAGGCGCGTTCTGCGCCACGCTGGGCAGCTTCTACTTCGGTAATCCGTGGGCAGGCGTGGCCATGGGGGTGCTCGGTGGCGCGGTGTTCGGCGCGCTGCACGCGCTGGCCACCATCCGCTTCAAGGCCAACCAGATCGTCAGTGCGGTGGCGATCAACCTGATGGTGGTGGGCCTGACGCGGTTCTTCCTGCGGCTGGCCTTCGACAGCTCCAGCAATTCGCCGCGCGTGGCCGGCTTCGGCAGCGATGGCAGCGCGGGCGCGCTGGCCACGTTTACGAACCCGCTCATCTGGCTCGGCCTGTTGGTGATGCCAGCGCTGGCGTGGGTCATCGCGCGCACGCGGTTCGGCCTCCGGGTGCGGGCCGTGGGCGAGAAACCGGAGGCGGCGACGACACTTGGCGTGAGCGTGGACCGTATCCGCTACGGTGCGGTGATCACGTCCGGGGCACTGGCGGCGCTGGGTGGGGTGTACCTCGCGCTGGACCAGCATCAGTTCACCGACCAGATGACCGCCGGCAGAGGCTTCATCGCGCTGGCGGCGGTGATCTTCGGACGGTGGATGCCGGTGCGCGCGGGCGTGGCCTGCCTGCTGTTCGCGTTCGCCGAGGCGTTGCAGATCCAGGTGCAGGGGGCCGGCGTGCTGCCGTCGCAGTTCGTGTCGATGATTCCGTACGTTCTCACTCTCGTGGCGCTGGCCGGTGTGGTTGGCCGCGCGATACCACCGGCTGCGCTCGGGCGCGCCGAAGGATGATGTCTTGGCGCTGATCGAAGTGGCTGCCCCCTCGTTTGCCGACGCCGGCGTGCCGCTCTGGCTCGTCTGGGCCGTCGGCGTCACGTTGACGGCGGCCACGGTCTGGCAGCTGCGCAAGGTGCCGCGCGAGCTGGTGATCCTGATGATCACCGCGATGGTGGACATGGTCGGCGTGCTGATGATCCTTCCGCTGCTGCCATTCTTCGCGCAGCGACTGGGTGCCGGTGGCCTGATGGTCGGCCTGCTGGTGTCCAGCTTCTCGCTGGCGCAGCTGCTCAGCGCACCACTCTGGGGCCGGCTGAGCGACAAGTGGGGCCGTCGCCCGGTGATCATGGTGTCGCTGGCGGCGAGTGCCATTTCGTACGCGGTGTTCGGCTTCGCACACTCGCTGCTGGTGCTGTTCCTGTCACGCATCGTGCAGGGCGCCGGCGGCGGGACCGTGGGCGTGATCCAGGCCTACGTGGCCGACGCGACCAAACCCGAGGAGCGCACCAAGGCCCTCGGCTGGCTCTCAGCCGCCACCAACTTCGGTGTCGCGATCGGGCCGGTGCTCGGCGGCTACTTCGCTACGCTCGGCAAGCAGCAGGTGGCTGCCTCCAGCTGGCCGCAGTGGCTGGGCGACGCGGCACCGGGGCTGGCCGCGGCGACGATCTGCCTGATCAACATCGCCTTCGCCTGGAAGTACCTGCCCGAGTCGCGGGTGAAGTCGGTGCCGGTGCAGGTGGCCGAGGGCCAGGCGGCACGTCCGGCGCGCAAGACGGGCACCAGCATGGCGGCGGTGACACGGGTCGTCTCGCATCCTGGCGACGCGGCGTCGCGCCTGATCTGGATCTACGCCATCGCGATCGGTGCATTCCAGGGGCTGACCTCGATCCTGGCGCTGTTCCTGTTCAAGAAGTTCAACGCCAACGAAGCCACGATGGGCCTGCTCTTCGCCTACGTCGGCGTGATGAGCGTGATCACCCGCGTGTTCGTGCTGGGGCGCATGGTGGACTGGCTGGGCGAGGCGAAGCTGTCGCGACTGGGCACGGTGCTGCTGGCCTTCGGCACCGCCGCGCTGCCGTTCGCACCCAGCGTTGGTTGGGCCGCACTCTGCATCGCGTTCTGGCCCCTGGGTACGGCGTTCACCTTCCCGGCCGTGACGGCGATGCTGAGCAAGGTGATCTCGAATGAGGATCGCGGCCTGTACATGGGCGTGCAGCAGACGTTCGGTGGCGCCTCGCGCGTGATATTCCCGATCGCACTCGGCTGGGCCTTCGATCACATGGTACCCGGGGCGCCGTTCTGGATCTCGGCCACGCTGGTGATCCTGACGCTGTCGTTCAGCTTCGCGCTGCCCACCAGCGTGACCGCACGGCGGCCGAAGACGACCTGACCCAGCGCCGCCCGGCCCCGCCGGGTACGGCGCCCACGGCTCACCACGCTTGCGGGTTCGTGTGCAGCCTCCCGGTTATGGAGCGCATCAACATCGCCGTCTCGTTGCCTCGGCAGCGAACTGCAGCGCGCTCACATCATGACCAGGATGGCTCTCATGTTCCGACCCGTACACCGCAGCGTCACCGCTGCCGTCACCGTGCTGCTCCTCGCGTCGTGCACGGATGGCAGCACCACACCCGTTGACGCGTTGGCGGCGAAGCAGGACAAGGTGGCCCCGCAGGCCAGCGGTTCGCCGGCGGTCGTGATGTCCGGACTCGATTCGCCACGCGGCCTCGCGTTCGGCCCGGAGGGCGCGCTGTACGTGGTGGAAGCCGGGTCGTCACAGATCAATGGCCCCTGCGTCGTCATCGCGCGCGGCACCAACTGCTACAGCGGCACGGGTGCCATCACGCGTCTCTGGAGAGGCACGCAGGAACGGATCGCCTCCGGCCTGCCGTCGTTCTACAACCCCGGCGTCCTCGACATCGGCGGGCCGCAGGACATCGATTTCCAGGGACGTGGCAACGGGTTCGTGACCACCGGCTGGGGCGCCAACCCGGCGCTGCGCGCCGGTATGGGCGCACGGAGCGACCAATTCGCGGCGATGATCCGCGTGACGCCGAACGGCGCCTGGTCCGTCGTCGCCGACCCGGGCACGCACGAACTGCTCACCAACCCGGCGGGCGGTCCGATCGACTCCAACCCCTACGGGGTGCTGGCCGAAGCTGGCGTGCAGTATCTGACCGACGCCGGTGGTAATTCGCTGCTCAAGGTGATCGATGGTGTGGTCAGCACCGTGGCCACGTTCCCGTCCACACCGATCGCGCCAGGCACGTTCCCCGGACCGTTCACCTCATCGGAAGCGGTGCCGACGGAAGTCACCCCGGGACCCGACGGTGCGCAGTCTGTCAGCACACTGAGCGGAGTGCCGGTCCTCCCGGGCGCGGCGCGCATCTACCGCGTGGTCGAGGGGCAGGCGCCGACCGTGTACGCGGCTGGCCTGACGCAGGTC